>JAURGV010000273.1 GCA_030833605.1 Rhodothermales bacterium | reverse complement strand
TTTCAATATGATCCCGAACATTGGGTATTTCTCCGGGAGACAACGTGGACCCGCCCTGTTGAACCTGTTGGTATCGCTGAAAGTCAAACAGATTCCGGTCTAAAACCGTCATAGTCACCTTCAGGGGACCGAAGAAAGCGACCGCAAACCACGGTAATTTGACCCTCAACGTACCATTATCGAAGACCTCATAGTTGCCCTCAGAAATGGGGGGCGAACTGTATACGAGAACTTCCTGAAGGTCTTCCATCGTCCATTCGACCGTGTCGATTTCCTCTATATCCTTATCAAAAATGAATCTAAAATAGATTGGGACCAGGTTTTCTATCGTTGGATCTAACGATTCCATGGTGAAAACAAATACATTTTGTCCCCCCTTAACCGCGCTTTGGGTGACCAACATGGAATACTGGGAAGGGTCTTGGTAGGTTATTTCTTCTGCACTAGGAGCAATAAGTTCGAATCCTTCCGGTGTCGTCGTTTCAGCCGTCACCCGTTCAAAATTGGGGCCGCCGTCTACTTCCAATCGGTAGGTCCTCCCCCCTAGCACGGCATCGTTTTGAACGGAATAATACGCCCCCGGCTCTTCTGGCGATTCCTCATAATCGTATGTGCGCTCGATGCTTCCTTGCGCTGACAACAGATGAATCCTGACGGACGCGTCTTTTAAAGCCGTACCTGCTGTCGAAAAAGTAGCATTGACCGGAATACTCGTACTCAACCAAACGGGTGGTAAGGGTTCGTCGACAACCAAATACGATTCAACAACAATTTCTTCCTCATGTAGCGAGCTCTCGGAACTGTCACAGCCGATTGCAAACCCCACAAGCCCTAATAATATGCTGAAAAAGGCGGCTTTATTTATGATTACGTTTTGCATTCCTTTAAACCATCAAAAAATAAGCGTGAAAGAAAAATTGGGTATGGGAATCGGTATTTGCGTCACATCCTCGCGTGATACCGTTCCATCTTCCTTAAACTCGAAAAAAGGAAACCAGATATTTTTGCGGTTATACGCATTCACGACTTGAATTTGGAGCTCATACTGGGCAAATCGGAAGAACGAACCTGATTTAGTAGCCCCAATATCCAATCGATGGTAGGCCGGAAGACGAGCGCTGTTAAAACGACTTACCAGCACGCTGGAATCCTCGAATTGAAACGGCGAGTGCGTTAGTCGATATTGCGAAGACGGTTCGGTGTACGCTTGTCCCGTTGCATAATTGAATACAAAAGTCAGCTCCCACGACTTAGTAAGTTTGTAGCTACCCGTGACATTTAGATCATGGGTTCGATCGTACTTGGGTGAAAAATAGGCTTGCTGGTTTATCTCAGGGAATCGCCTTTTCGTCACACCGTAGGTATAGCCCGCAAATCCAGTAATCGGCCCTAATCGTCCCTCAACAAAAACTTCCGAGCCCCAGGCATAGCCATCTCCGAAATGAAACATTTCATGGTACTCAAGGCCGGCAACATCAGGTAAGAAGGGGTTAAGCGAGAAGAGCTTTTTCATGGTCCGGTAATACCCTTCCCATTCCACCTTGAAGCCGTTTGAGGTTTTGTATTTAAGACCGGTCACAAACTGATCTCCGTAGGCCGGCGGGACCTTGTCAGCCGATGTAAGCCACACATCGAGCCCTGAAAAGGCTTCGTTGGAAACCAAGGTCAAAAATTGATGGTATCGCCCCATTCCTACTTGTGCGTAGAGCTTTTCAGAAAGTTGGCGCTCAATGGAAAGACGAGGCTCCGCCCGGAAAAACGAGCCATTTTCGAAATATGAAGTTCTCAGTCCCGCATTGATGGTCCAAACATAGGATGGGCGGTAAATGTATTCTGCAAAACCATTCCCATACAGCGACCGAGTGGCCAATGAGAAAACTTCTGTATTGTCGAAGGTATTGGTAAAATCAAATCGAAGCTGGCCACCCCAAAATCCGGCTTTAAGGGAATGTCTTGAATCGGAAACGTATTCAATATCGCTTTTAATGGAGTAGTCCAGAACCTGGTTGTCTTGCTCGGAATTCGTCGAAGCAAACGTAAACGCCGGATGGCTGAAATAATGGGAGCGCGTTAGGGTAAAATTGGAATACAAACGATCCGAAAACAGATGCGTCCAGTTGGCGCTAAAGGTTTCGTTTCCGTATCGCAGTTGGGCGTCCACATCGGGTACGATTGGAATTTCAACGACGTCTTTTCCCGTGTAAATAGACAGCGAAAGCTTGTCGTTTTGCGAAATATCGAAGTTCAACTTCGCATTGGTATCGACGAAGAAAAACTTATCTGGAATGCCGCTAACATCCCCTTTTCTAGCAGCTGCGAGGATGGGCTCCACCGTAGATCGACGAACGGCCAGCATCCACGATCCCCATTTATGCGGGCCCTCGACCATAGCCCGTGATGCCAACAATCCAAGCGATAAGGTGCCAGCATTCTCCTTGCGGTTTCCGTCTTTGTTGTAAATATCGACTACGCTGCCCACGCGTCCGCCGTAAGAAGCCGGATAAGCACCTTTGAATAACCTGATATCCTTGATCGCGTCGGGGTTAAAGGTAGAGAAAACACCAAAAAAATGAGAAGGGTTGTAAACCGTGGTTCGGTCCAACAGAATTAGCGTTTGATCCGGACTACCGCCTCGGATATAGAGTCCGCTCGAGAAATCTGATGCCGCTTTAACACCCGGTAAGAGCTGCAAAGAACGAAAAACATCGGGTTCTAGAATGGTAGGGAGTTTCCGAATGGTCGCCGTCGACATTTTAGTCGCTCCCAGTTGCCGAGCTTCTTCTTCCGTCTCCCCTTCGGCGGTTATAACCACCTCTCCGACATCAAACCCTGCGGCAGAAAGTTCTACATCTAAGCGAAACGCTTCATTTTCAGCTAAAACGACTTGCCGTTCCAGTGATTGATACCCGACATAGGACACCACGATAGTGTATGTCCCAGCCGTTAATCCCGTGATGGTATAATACCCGGACATGTTGGTGGCTGCACCTACCAAGGTGTCCTTAATTTTAACATTGGCTAGAAGGAGCGTTTCACCCGTATCAGCATCCT
>JAURGV010000272.1 GCA_030833605.1 Rhodothermales bacterium | reverse complement strand
CTTCCGCGAGCACGGACTGGACACTTTGATTCCGTCGCTAACGCAGCCCGTGTTGGGGATTTGTTTGGGTCTTCAAGTGCTATGCGCCCACTCCGAAGAAGCCAATACGCCGTGTTTGGGGGTGTTTCCCAATGCGATTCGACTGTTCAAAAGTGAGGATCGGTCTTTAAAAGTGCCCCAAATTGGATGGAATACGGTAACCATGGACGAAAACAGAGGTGGCCCGCTGTTCAAAGGCATCGACGACCCAAGTTACATGTACTACGTCCACAGCTATTATGCAGAACCCGGAGAGTTCGGTGTCGCATCAACAACCTATGGCGTAACCTTTGATGCCGCGCTGCAACGAGACAACTTTTTCGCGGTCCAATTTCATCCAGAAAAAAGCGCTGATGCCGGCGAAAAGCTGCTCGCTAATTTCTTGGCACTTTGACGCGTTAGCGAACTATTTGGAAGAAACTATTTTGTGATGGGATCCCGCATTTCTGAACGTGCGACGAACTCCTCTACGCAATAGATTTACACACAGCTTATTGAGACTCATTTCATTCAAAAGCGCGTGGATCGACAGCGCTTTGTGCAAATCCTCACCTACTCGAACTACGAACTTTCCCGAGTAATCCTTGGCAGCGGTTGAAGGTGGCAGTTCTCGCCCTTCTGATAGAGATTGCGCAATAACGTCTTCGACCGCAACGCAAAGTTCTCTATATACCTCTGTTTCGTTTTGTCCGTGGACGCCTCCAAAAAACAGACCTGGGCACGTACCAACATAACTTTGGTCCTCTTCGGACCATTCGACAATTTTTAGATATCGATCACTTGGTTTCATTTAGTCGTCTGTTGAATGGCTTGGGCTACCTGTCGTTCTTGGTATTTCTTGGCATCGTTTCCTGGTTTTCCACTCAAAACGACGTATACCCCAGTTTCATGCTGAAATATTCGGTGACTTCCTTTGCCTTGGCGTTCTGAAAAACCAGCACGCTTTAGTGATGCTATCAGTTCACGAAGCTTCTTTGGCATGTAATATTGATATCAATATAGTACTATAAATAATTGTTTGCAGAACAAACTTTTCCACCGCTTTCGCCATTAAAGACCCACCAGTCACAGCCAAGTAACTTGGCACTTTGACGTACACATTCTTTTTTGATGTAATTTGAGGCAATGCCTCACATCTTCCCCATCCTCCATGTTCACCTCTCGCACGTTTCTGCCTCTTCTGTTAGCCGTCTGCGTTGTCAGCGTAATCGGTTGCAGCCCAACGGTTCATCCTGATCCCGAAACCCTGTTTACCGACTACACGGGCGAAGCCATGCCCGGTGCAGCGGTCGTTGTGATCAAAGATGGAGAGGTGGTGTTCAAAGGGATGTACGGGCTAGCCGAATTGGAGACGGGTACACCGGTCACCGATTCAACCAATTTCCGGTTGGCCTCGATCACGAAGCAGTTCACGGCCTTAGCTGTGATGAAATTGATTGATGTCGAGCTCATTGAACTTAAAACGCCTATTCGCGACTATTTTCCTGAGCTACCAGCATTTGCAAATCCCATCACCGTGGAGCATCTGCTGCGTCACACGTCTGGATTAATGGATTACGAATCCCTCATGGCAGACTCGGCGACGGTCCAAGTTCACGACGAGGATGTACTCACCCTGCTTACGGCTTCACCCTCATTGAATTTCGCACCGGGAACGTCCTACGCCTATAGCAACTCTGGATACGCTCTTCTAGCTCTTTTAGTAGATCGAGTTACCGGCACTTCCTTTCCGCAATTTTTAAGCGACCAAATCTTTAGGCCACTTGAGATGGACGGCACCTTGGCGTTTGTCGAAGGGGGACCCGCCGTTCGAAACCGAGCTTTTGGGTACACCGTAATCGACAGCGTCGCAACACCTTCCGATCAAAGTTTGTGGAGCGCGGTTCTGGGAGACGGTGGAATCTATTCATCCATAACAGACCTGATGAAATGGGATAAGGCCTTGGATTCGGGTGCTTTCGTGTCGCCCGCATTATGGGCTCTCGCGTATACCCCAGGCCTAGAAAACTATGGTTTTGGATGGCGAATCGAGGAGGTTGATGGCCATGTCCGCTATAGTCATACCGGTGGAACTAGTGGTTTCAGAAACGTTATTCAGCGCTTTCCTGAAGAACATCTAACCATCATTATTTTGACAAACCGTGCGGATCCCGATGTAGTGCCGATCGCAGACCAGATTGCCGCAAAATATCTGGACGAATAAGTAGGTTTAGAGCAGGTTCAATTGAATTCGGAGTGCTGTTTCAACAGCGACCAGCTCTTTAGGCTTTAGGGAGCCAGCTTTATTAATGAGCCGAGATTTGCTAATCGTCGCAATTTGATCAGCCATCGCTTTGCAGGGCATGTTATTGAGTGCAACCAATGCCTCACATGGAAATACTTTTTCGATTTGCCTTGACATCGGTATCACTTGGACTCGACTCAAATGCAAGTTAGATGCGTCATTGCTTATTACCACTGCTGGGCGGTCTTTTAATATTTCACTCCCTTGACTCGAAGCGAAACGAACCCACCAAATGTCACCACGCTTGATCATTTGTATCGTTTAGATCGTGAATCGATGCTTCTGACCATATTAGAGCCTCTTTTTCTCTTGCTTGGTCCATGGACATTTCCCTGTAGGCTTCATTTAAATCCATAACATGCGGCCGTAATAGTTGCTCAATAAATTGGCTGATTTTGCGAGGGCCTACCACTCGATACAAACCATCGTATACCTCGCCATCTATGGTAATTGTTAGTTTTTTTGTCATGATCCTTTCAATACTGCACGTGTTATTACACGTGTAACACGATTTCAGATCGAGAATGGTTCCAGTTCCGAGAGTGATGTAGACCCATTCGGTTTTAAAACATACCTTTTAGCTAAATATTTAAACCTGATGTCCACATGAAACGTCTTTTCCCACTTCGTACGGTCCTAGTCGCCATAGCCTTGTCCATGCTTGGCCCGTCTCATGTTTTTGCTCAAACCGAAGGGGAATACCTTTACAACGTGACCCTCGTTCGAGCAGCTCCAGGGAGCTTCAA
>JAURGV010000271.1 GCA_030833605.1 Rhodothermales bacterium | reverse complement strand
ACATCAACAAAGACGCAGGAACGCCTTTTCCGGTCACGTCTGCTATGGCATATAATATCCGGTCCTTATCCAATGGAATGGCGTCAAAATAGTCGCCCGCCACGTGCCTACTGGGCAACGCGAGACTAGCTGTTTCCAATCCTTCAAATTTCGGGAGTTTGGACGGCTGAAGACGCTCTTGAATCTCACGAGCAAGCCGCATTTCTTCTTCAAGGCGTTCTTTTTCAATTTGCTCATCAACCAAGTACGAGTTCTGCAACGAAACAAAGGCCAAGTTTCCTAATGCGTATAAGAACTCAATTTCATCCGGCTGATAGGCTTGGCCCGTCATTTTTGAGCCCAAACAGAGCAGTGCGCCCACCTTTTTTTGCTGACGAATGGGCAAAATGAGCGAGAAACCCTTCTCTTTCAATAACTCGCAGCCTTTCGGCACCTGGTCGTCTTCAAACACAACAAGGTCCTCAATCGTGCAAAGCGCTTCAATTAGCTCCGGAGTAAGCTCGGCTTCCTTGATGCCTTTGGCGGTTACGACGTGAACCCCGGTGTCATTGCTAGTTTCTTCAGAGATGCTCCGGATCAAAAAGATGTGTTCGCGAACCAACATTTGGCCCATCAAAGCGAAGGACAATAGCTTGACCAGTCCTGAACGATCTACGGTTGAATTGAACTCTTGAGACAGATCGAAAAGCGTATTGAGCTGCTGTATTTTTGCATCTAGATCCTTATTGGCCTGCTTTAATTCTTCCACCATAAGCGAATTATGCACTGCCGCCGAGGACATATTCACCAAAGAAGCCATGAACTCCAGCTCCTGTTCTTCAAAATCTTGCCCGGTGAACTTGAGCCCCAAACCGATAGGCCCAATTTCGCGATGACCAAAGGCTACCGGAAACACCAACTCAATTCCGAGATCTCGCAATGGTCCGGGCACGCGATCTCCTTGCATGGTTTTTTCCAAATCCACGCCTTCTAAAGCAATTTCTGCCCCTTTGGCGAGTCCAGAAATCCCTTTCACCGCAGGTACCGTGTACAGCGACTTGATAGGATCAAATAAAAGGGTCGCACCTTTGGTAACGAGTAATTTACCCATTGCGGTTCGCAACAGGTTTGACAGTACAAATTCAAGGTCTAACGATGAACTAAGCAGTTGACTCGTTTCATAAATGGCGCGAAGGTCAAACCGGTCGGTTTTGCGAGAATTTCCAGACTATCAGACATAAAAATGGGTTTAATCGAGGTGGACTACTTCGGCTTGAATCGTTTTACCGTTTTCGATAATAAGTCTAACGAGCGTTTTTTCAAGATGAAATCCCTGTCGTCCAGCTGCACCGGGATTGATAAACAACATATTGTTCAAAGACTTGACGCGTTCAATTTGCAAGATATGACTATGACCACATACAAATACGTCTGGTGTATTTGTTTTAAGTGCATTGCCCATGCCCCGTTGCCAATAGTTGGGATTCCCCGCGATATGAGTCATGCGAAAATGGACACCAGCAAACTCAAAATCCTGATGTTCGGGATGGTGATGCCGAATGTCCCACCCATCAATATTCCCCCAAACAGCCTTTACTGGAGCTATTCCCTGTAAAGTATCCAAAATATCGGTGGTCCCAACATCACCGGCGTGCAATATTAGGTCGACGTCTTCTAAGTACGTGACAAGGTTGGGATGAAAGAAGCCGTGGGTATCAGATAAAATCGCTACCACGCTTCTTTTTGATGTTTTTGGCATGAACTATCGCAACATGAGTCGTAATCCAAGACGAAGCTTGGAATGCGGCCATTCACCTTCCGATGGAGCCCACTGTCTAAACGGAATGGACAAAAAAGGAGCAAATTGATACCCTGGTCGCTCTATTTCAATTCCAGACCGAACCCAAATCGTTCCCCCTTGGTAGTTCGTTTTTGTGCGATTTTCAGATGTAACATCTGATTCGACTAGCCACTCCAACATATCGTACGTGCCGCCTTCAGCCATCAAGGATACGAACAAGTTGCTACCGGCAGGATCAAAGATAATGTTGTGACTCCAACTGGCATGGGCTTCCCAGCCTCGTGCGCGTCCCCTCAACAAATCGCTTGAAGAACCGGGTGGCGTAACTATCGGATCTCCCGGATCAATAACGACGGGCACAGCGGGCACAATTTCCTGATACCCAATTTGGACCCGTCGAATACCAAAGGCAAAATCAGCCGACACCTGAGTTGAAAGCACGGACGTGTACAAAAATCCTAAGTCAGCTTGAGGGAATCCACTCCGGCCATCGCTGGAGGGATCAAGAGCCAATCGAATGGCATAGTCGATGCCATCGAGGTGGTTAAAGTATTTGAGCGTAACCCAACTTAGGCCCACGGCTTCTACCCGCCGCGCTTCCGGATGCGTCGACATACGCTCCTAAGTCTAGATTCGAAGCCAACCGATAATCGAAACGCACATTCAATCCAAACGGGCTGACTCCCACACCGGGAGTAGAAAAGCTGGTTTCATTTTGAAGAAGGCCGGGGGGCAAAAAAGATAGTTCTGCGGTGACCGCATATTGATCGTGGAACGTCCTCACAGCCGTTTCACCCCTATAAAATGGGGCAAACATTTGAACAGGCCGTTGAGCAAAAGCCGTCGAAACACCGAAAAAAATCGCACAAGTGAAAAGCAGGTACTTTTGCACCTTCCGGATTCTAAATATTTGAGAGTGCAACATGGGTCCCCTCCCTACAGAAAAAGCTTTCAGCTGAGAATACGCTGTCCTTACTTCATCAGCAACATTTGATGCGTCTGAACGCCGGAATCAGCGACCAATCGTGCAAAGTACGTACCACTTGGCAATTCGGATGCATTGAAATACACCTCATATCCGCCTTCGGTTTGAACCCCATCCACTAGTGAAGCGACCATTTGTCCAGAAAGATCCCAAACAGAGATTCGTATGTGTTGCGTTGCGTACACTTCGTAGCGAATGGTTGTGGTCGGATTGAAAGGATTTGGAAAATTGCTGTCCAGCTTGGCCGTTACCGACTCTTTTTCATTTCCCAATCCGACTTTTACTACCGGGCTCGCTCCGCCAACGCCAGAATTG
>JAURGV010000270.1 GCA_030833605.1 Rhodothermales bacterium | reverse complement strand
TGCAAAACAGGCAAATAAAAACAACCTTCGAGAATGACTGAGTCATAGCTAAATTTGGCCATATTAAAACAAGTCCTTTAATATGGTCGTTTGACCTCGTAAGTTTCTGGTCGCACACCAATGAATGACAACAATCTGATAATTTATATTTCGGCAAAAAGAATATGAGGGAGGAGGGAAGAGTAAACGATCATCCAGTTCGCGTATCCATTTTGGGCTCGACCGGCTCAATTGGCACGCAAACGCTAGAAATTGCTCGTTTATTTCCTGATCGAATAAACATTGTATGCCTCACTGCGGGCTCTAATGTTGACTTGTTGGAACAACAGGCTCAAGAGTTCAAGCCAGAATGTGTTGTGGTAGGCACCCAGGAATTGGAAGCGCAATGCCGTCATAAGTTTGGCTGTCCTGTTTTTTCAGGGCCCGAAGGACTACTTCGCGCTGCATCGTGGGATAACACGGATGTTGTTGTTGGAGCGTTAGTGGGGGCGGTCGGTCTGCCACCCATCATTGAAGCCATTCGGTGCGGAAGCAGAATTGCTTTGGCTAATAAAGAGACCTTGGTGGTTGCAGGAGATCTAATCATTGATCTGGCAGCCAGACAAAAGGTGGACATCCTACCGGTGGACAGCGAACATTCGGCCATCTATCAGTGCTTGATGGGAGAGCAAACGAGTAGCGTGTCCAAGTTAATTTTAACCGCTTCCGGTGGACCTTTTCGAAGCCGCCCTTTGGATACGTTTCATTCAATTACCCGGAAGGAAGCACTTTCTCACCCAAACTGGGAAATGGGGGCTAAAATCACGATTGATTCCGCGACCATGATGAACAAAGGTCTCGAGGTCATCGAAGCGCGATGGTTATTTGATATTCCACAGCACAAGATTGAAGTGGTGATTCATCCGCAATCGATCATTCATTCCATGGTTCAATTCGTAGATGGGTCGTCGAAGGCGCAATTAGGACCTCCAGATATGAAAGTGCCCATTCAATTCGCGCTTTCTGCGCCGAACAGATGGCCTGCTTCCCATCCTGTAATTCATTGGGACGCAAAGCAGTATCTGGAATTTAATCCACCGGATCTCAATCGATATCCCTGCCTTGAGCTGGCTTTTGCGGCCTTGAAGGCGGGGGGCGCGATGCCAGCCGTACTTAATGCCTCGAACGAAATTGCAGTAGACTTATTCCTCAAGGATGCGATAGCATACGCGGCCATACCGCAATTAATTGAGCGGGTATTAAATCGGTGTCCGGATGATTTCCCACATTCGATGGAAGGCCGTTTAGAGGCCGATCGAAAAGCGAGGCAATTTACGTTGGAACTAGCTGGCACAGCTAACCATTAGAGTCTGCTATACTAACTGGTTAAAGCACCTCCACGATGGACGCGATTCTAAATTTTTTACCGTACGTAGGCTGGGTTTTATTGGCCATCATGATCTTGGTTTTCATTCATGAACTGGGTCATTATTTATTCGCCAAGCTCTTCAAAATGCGGGTTGAGAAGTTCTCTGTTGGGTTTCCACCCAAAATATTCGGGATCACGATTGGTGAAACAGAATATGTTTTAGGGTTAACACCGCTGGGTGGGTATGTGAAAATCGTCGGCATGGTAGACGAAAGCATGGATACCGACCAACTTCAGGAGGAGCCCAAACCGTACGAATTTAGATCGAAACCCGTTTGGCAGCGCGTGTTGGTCATGGTAGGTGGGGTCATGTTCAACATGATTCTTGCTGCTGTAATTTTCATGTCTTTGACGGCGCTTTATGGAAAGGCTTATAAACCTTCTTCGGGCAGTGTAAAAGTGGTCGAGCAATCCGTTGCGTACGGAATGGGGCTGCGATCCGGTGACGACATTACCGCCATTAATGGAAAGCCAATCGACTCTTTGGATGGTTTGGGAGGTGTCGAGGAGCTGATGTTAGCTGATCCACTTACCATCGATGTGGTCAGAGACGGCCAGACGATGCGTTTTGAGGGCCCAACGGACATCATGACGCAACTGAATCAAAACAAAGGTGGTTTTGGTGTCGATTTTGATCCAGCTATAATAGGCATTGTTACTCCCGGTTCTCCTGCGGGTAAAGCGGGGTTGGTTCGAGGTGACTTGATTTTAAGTGCTGGAGACTCCCTAATTACCTTTTACTCGGATTTGAGACCCGTCGTCCAAGCGTTTGCCGGTGAAACGTTCACCTTGCGCATTCTGCGACCTGATTCGGTAACGGCGTCTCCTGCTGCAACGCTGAGTTTGGTAGCGGATTCCCTTCAGCAAGTTGGTGGAACGCTTTACGATGTTGAAATTCAGGCAGAAAACGATTCTGGGCCGTACTTAATAGGCATATCGCAAGAGTTGAATATCAAAGAGTATTCCCTTGGACAGTCTCTGGTTGAAGGGATTTCCCAGACGTGGCTTCAAACCCGTTTGGTTGCCTCAAGCTTAAAGCGCATTTTTGTAGGCCAAGATAATTTCCGTGAGAATATCGGTGGTCCGGTGATGATTGCTAAAGTGACCAAAGAGGCAGCCGATTTAGGAGCTCCATTTTTCTGGAATATTGTTGCCATGTTGTCGATAACCCTGGCCATCATCAATATTCTCCCGATTCCAGCTTTGGACGGTGGACATTTAGTGTTTTTGCTGTACGAAGCCATCTTTAGAAAAGAGCCTTCTTTGAAAGTTAGGATGGTGATGCAACAGGTCGGGATGTTTGTTCTGCTCGCGTTTATGGTATTTGTCATCTTTAACGATCTACTCAAGCTTTGAGCGACTCCGTTAATCCATCTAGTCTGGCAGAGGCCGTTAAAGGTGGTCTGCTTCCACGACACATAGCCATTATCATGGATGGAAATGGTCGATGGGCAAAGCAACGTGGCAAAAACAGAGTTGACGGTCATAAACATGGTGTGCATGCCGTTCGTGACATTACGGAAGCATGTGCAGAATTGGGGGTTGAATTCTTAACCCTGTATACCTTTTCGACAGAGAATTGGAATCGGCCGGCATTGGAGGTCAATGCCTTGATGCACTTGCTCATTCGTGCATTGAAAAAAGAAGCGGCCACGTTTCATGCCAACAACATCAGACTTA
>JAURGV010000026.1 GCA_030833605.1 Rhodothermales bacterium | reverse complement strand
GCCCGACGCCACCTGACTCCTCATCCAGTCAGGAATCTGACCTGAATGGCCGTTTACGAGGTTTAGCTGACCGATTTTTTCTTCCAGCGTCATTTCGGCAATAAGTTCTCCGATACGCTGCGCTATAGGGTCAATGGCTCGGTTGTCCGTGTCACGTTTTTCAGAATAGGTAGATTGCTGCATGGGAATAAAATCTGACATTTCAGCCGTTCAGTACTGGAAGAATTCAGTCCTGAAGAGCGACGTATAACCAATTTGTTCGGAGATCGAACAAAGTAGGTTCGCTCGTTGATTTTGTCAAGGCGTAGGTGTAGTGATCTGGGCTTTGAAATAGGCACTAACGCCCCAAATTCGACAGAATGAAGACAATCAAGTGTCGCGTGCGATACGTGGCCCTAGCCGGATTATATGAAAACCATTACCTTCCGAAAACAGGTTCATCCACGTTGTAATTCCAACCCATCACGCGAGAGCCGACTCATAGGCCATGAAAAAAACCGTTTTCTATGTTCTAACCGCGCTGGTGCTTTTTAGTATAGCGCTTTACGGAAGCATTTACGGCTTAAGCGAGCGTCAATTGAAAGCCCATGACGCGCCCATCCCTTTTCTAGCATCCATACCGACCGATTCTTTGACCATCGATATCGGCCGGCACATTGCGCACACCCGGGGATGCCACGGATGCCACGGCAGCGAATTTGAAGGACGAGACTTTTCCGATGAATGGCCAGAAGTTGGCCGAGCAGTTGCCCCCAATTTGGTTACGTATTTGCAGAAGTATGGCCCAAGCGTAATGGAGGCCTCGATTCGTCAGGGCATTGGACACGATGGAAAAGCGCTGTATTCCATGCCCTCGTACAATTTTTCGCATTTAACAGACCACGATTTGATCTCGTTGATGGCCTATGTACAAGCGCATCCTGTTGTCGAACAGGAATTGCCAAGTCCCCAACTAAACATGGCAACCCGGTGGGCTCTGCTTCGTGGCAATGATGAAAACGCCGTCGATCTAGTGAAAAGTCTACCGGCTCTCCTCCCATTGGAAGAAGGAAGCCCGGAGGCCCGGGGTCAATATATCGCCATGACCACATGTATCGAATGCCACGGACTGGACTTGCGCGGTACCGCGTGGGGCAACCCAGACTTGTCAATGGTCGCCGCCTTCAAAAAAGACGAGTTTATTCGTCTGATGAAAGAAGGGGTTACATGGCTGGTTTTAAAAGAGCGACTCTCTATTTCAGAGGCGCAGCACGATGTCCTGCTCACTATTTTAGGACACGCCAACAACCGTCCAACCCAACCGCTGAATGATCGATCTATTTTGCAGTAGGGAGTTGAATACATAAGCATTACCACAGGGGCTAGCCATCAAGTGGGCTAGGTGGTACGGTTTCTCACAAAAGAAAGGCCATAAAATGGAAAGAAGCTGGACGGAACGCATAGGGATTGCACTTGCTTTCTCGGTGGTCATACTATTCAATTATCTGGCGAATGCGATTCCTCTTGGAGGGCAAACGACCGGTGAGATATCGGACAAATATATTTCAATGTTTACCCCTGCTGGTTTCACGTTTGCCATTTGGGGGGTCATCTATTTAGCGCTTTTGGGGTTTGTGATTCGACAGTTCGTTAGTAATCCGCAAGAAGCACCTATCCTTTCGAAAATCCGGAATCTCTTCGTGCTAAATTGTTTAGCCAACTCCTTGTGGATCGTGGCTTGGCATTACGATCAGCTTATCGCCTCGATGGTGCTGATGGTCGTGATATTGTGGACCTTGTTTGCCACAGGGCAAGTTTTTAAGGTCGAAAGCGTGCTGAATTCTGGATGGGCATTCGCATTCATATCCTTACCGTTCAGCATTTATTTCGGGTGGATCAGCGTAGCAACAATTGCCAATGTGAGCGTTTTGCAATCCGCATTTGAATTGAACGATTTTTTATTGAGTCAGGAAGTGTGGACCTTTATTAAACTGCTGGCCGCTGGCGCCGCAAGTTATGCATGGGGATGGCGATTTAAGCAACCGGCCTACTTACTGGTCATTGCGTGGGCGGCGTATGGCATATCTGTCGCCAATGTGGATCACAAGGAAATACAATTGGCAGCCCAGGTATTGAGTGTGGCGAGTGTAATTGGAGCGCTTTTCGCGTGGAAAAGCCGCAAGCACCACGCCGCATGATCGCCTTTTAACCCAGAAAAAACGAGAAACGTGCCCACAAACAAAGAAATGACAGCCATACAACGCGATGAGCTACTGGCCGTTTTGTTGGATCGTTTTGTGAAAAACCGTCAGCGACACGAGGGGATTGAGTGGTCATTTGTTGAAACACGACTCAAAAATCATCCTACTAAAATGTGGTCCCTTCAAGAGATGGAACGCACCGGTGGGGAACCGGATGTTGTTGGGCTGGATGAAGTTACGGGTGAAGTCGTTTTTTTTGATTGTGCTCAAGAAAGTCCCGAGGGACGAAGAAGCCTATGCTACGATCAAGAAGCACTGGATGCGAGAAAGAAATTCAAACCTGAAGGCAGCGCAATGGGGCGCGCTGCGGAAATGGGCATTGAACTACTGACCGAACCACAATACCAGGAGCTTCAAAAGCTAGGTTCTTTTGATACAAAAACCTCCAGTTGGATTCAAACTCCCGCTTCGCTTCGTGGACTTGGTGGCGCCCTTTTTGGCGATTTTCGTTTTGGACGCGTGTTTGTATACCACAACGGTGTGGAATCCTATTATGCTGGGCGAGGCTTTAGAGGCTGCTTAAAGGTTTAAGGCGGTTCTAACGGGGTATTTCACGGATGAAAACGTTTCTCCACCGGATTTCGCCCCCGTGAGTTTGGAGCTGAATCGGCCCTTCTTCAAAAACAGGGATGTTACGGTCGAAGTAGTTCTCCATTTCAGCGTCATCTACCACATTTTCACCGTTCATTTCAACGGTCACTTTGCTACCGATCATTAAGATGCGGAAGCTATTCCATTCCCCAAACGGCCTGTCCATTAAATGGGAAGGATCTTTTCCAGGCGTGCCAGCACTGTTATTCCACAGGCCACCCGATCCCTTGTCGGCCCCAATATCCCATTTTCCTCCTTCCTCGGTTGTGTCCCAAATCTGAACCTGCGGTACACCTCGGAGGTAAATGCCGCTATCGGCATTGGGAACGGTTTTGTATTCCAGTAGCAGCTCGAAATCGCCATAATCTTGATTCGTAGTCAGGAAAAGGCCTTCGCCATCGTTAATCAACTCTCCGTCCTCAACACGCCAGTGCGCACGAATATCTTCGCGTGTCGAATCTTTGTGGGCCTCCAGTTGCTCAGGTGTCATGTTCCAAAGAACACGTGGATCCTGCGTTCCGTGACCAAACCAACCATCAAGGTCCACGCCGTTAAAAAGAGCCGTGAATCCCTCGGGAGGAGTGTTAAGCGGAGTAGGGGACTCGGCTGGCGAACAGGCGCATGCGAATAGACTAATGCCAATAAGGTATAGGAAACGGCGCATAGGGATTCTTCTCAAGTTTGATACGAATAAGAATATAGGACATATCTGAGACTGCCATCATCGTCCCAAATACATGCGGGTCATCCATTCTTTCAACTCGGTTCTTGGTTTGGGAAACACTTATTGCCAATTTAAAGTTATTTGGTTAGCATATAATTACGATGGTCCTTCGAACTTTTTCTTCATCCTCCAATGGCTATGAAACATATAATCTCTTTTCGCAGTGTGGCCTTTCTGCTATTGGTATTTGCATTAAGCACGGTTGGAAATTCAGTCCAAGCTCGCCAGGACGGCCTTGCGTACAAAGCGATAAAAGTTGGTAAGGACCGCGACATCGACGACACTTTCAAAAAGCAGTCAAAAGATGGGTGGTATCCGCAGTTTATCCTCAAATTCGAAGGCGATGCCCGGATGATTTTTGAGCGCCCACGCGATAAAGAACAACGTGTTTCAAACCTCGAATACAAAGCTCAAGTTGTTGGTTCTGGAAAGAAAATTGACGACACCTTCAATAAGTTTGCGAGTGACGGATGGAAACCTCGATTTGTTTTCCGTACCGGCGCGCTGAATCAAAACTGGCGCATCATTTTAGAGCGTGACCCTAATAATCGCGTTTCGAATATGGAATATATATCGGAACTGATTGGGCAGGGGAGCCAGGTAGACGACAAATTCAATCAGCTTGCAGCTGATGGCTGGCACCCTATGTTTGTTGTAGAGGGAATGGGTGACTTTCGTATGCTTTTTGAACGGCAAAAAGGCTCCATGGAACGGACCACGCGTTTTATGGCGAAAACTACCCGCAACATCAAGCAGATAGACGATCTGTACAACGAACACGGTGCAGAAGGATGGGAGCCTATGTTTTTGTTCAAAGACGAAAATGAGTCCTACCGCAGTTTATTCAAAAAGGGCATTGGGGAAGATGAGCGCCCTCTTGAATTCCTAGCCATTCGGATTGATGAAGTCAATCAAGTTGAAGACAAATTTATTCAGCACGGTATTGATGGTTGGTACCCACTTTTCGTCATCAAGGACATTGAGGAGACCATAGAGAGCTACAAAGACACCGATGGCAAAATGAAGACGCGCGACATCGAAAACATACGTTGGCGCATGCTATTCGGCCGGGAGAAAGAATAATGTTGAAATCACTTTTCCTTCGTTTTGTGCTTTTTTCGGCATTTTCCTTTGCCGTGTGTGCAGGGTCGGGTTTTTTTTCGTCACCTCGTTACAACGTGTCCACTACGGATGAAGAAACCGTATCTGCTTTAACAGAAACGGTGGGCGCTGAAATGACTCCCTCTCCGGATTTTTCGTTTTCTCGCGGAGAAACCTATCAAGGTTTCTTATTCAGGCGCTCTTTGATGCATGGTTTGCCTGTGACGGCTCAGCCCATGAGTATGTTTGAGCAGTCTCTTGAAGTGGGTTGGCCTTTGGCCGTGGTTCGCGGAGTCGTTCATCAGAATGGACCTGAAAGGCACACTCATGGTGCGATGTTGTTCGGTAGCAAAATTGAACCGCCTTATGACAAAATGCTTCCATACCAACCTGTTTGGCCAGGAATACTATTATGGGGACTTCTCGGGGCCGCAACAGCATTTATACCAAAAAAGAAGTAGTAAGCGGCTGACACGAAGGTTTTATCCACAGTTTCATGAAGCTTAAAGCAATAGCTATTTCGATATTTCTGGTACACTCTGCTTTCGGCCAGATGAGGGATGTATCACCTCAACAAGGCGATAAAGCGATTCTGTTGGAGATGCATCAAGCTGTGCTAGCTGCTCATCTGGCAAAAGATGCAGCAGCGTGGACGGCCCTTGAAGCAGATACCACTATTTCAGCAAACAATGGGGAGGTTACCTTCCCTGGGCGATCCGCACGGCAGCAATCGCGGCAACGGTATTTAGAGCGCACCAATTTTGACAGCTATCAGGATGTCAAACCACCCGTTGTCGAGCTATCAGAGGATGGCACGTTAGGTTGGGTAATTGCGGAAGTAGAAGTAGTGGGCTGGACGGCGCGGATGGATGGCACCATAGAGGATGTTTCGAATACCTGGGCATGGATCGAATTGTACAAAAAAGGCGAAAATGGATGGAAAATGGTGGGCAATGTGTCCAATAGCCGTCCATTTTAGTGACTCAAGTGCATTAGCCCATTAGGAATCGTACTTTTTCTACAAGTCACGACCTTCCTTTAATTCTTGGGATCCTATGCGACGCTATTCCGAAGGAGCAACCGCTCTTTTTCTCCTCTTGCTGTGTCTAACAAGTAACCGATCAGTTAACGCGCAAAGCGTACTGGATTCTACCCCTAATTTGTCGGCGCTGGTCGATTTTGATCGCTCCCAAAGTGATTTCAAGGTGGTTATTCATCGCTATGAACAGGATCGGGCGGCCCTGTATAGGCGATACGACGTGTCACTTTCGCCTGTAAGAAGAGAACGGTTGCAGCGTTTTTATGCCGATTGGCAGGCTCAGATGACTGCATTGGACTTTGGAAAGCTCAATCACGAAGGGCAAATCGACTACGTGTTGCTCCGAAACCGCATAACTTTTGAGCTGGAGATGCTTCGGCAGGAAGAACAATCGGTTGCCGAAATGGCCAAGCTGGTTCCGTTCGCCCGCACGCTGGAAGAGTTGCAGGAAAGTCGTCGAGACCGAGAAGGAATTGATGGACGGGAAGCCGCCACGGTGTTAAACCAAACAGCGTCGGAAGTCGAATCGCTCACGGCCAACTTGAAAAGTAATCCGGCCGCAAGAATCCCGATTAAAGCGGTAGATGCCGAGCGAGCAGCGAGGCATGTGGACTACCTCAGCCGAATGCTTGAAGGGTGGAATAGGTACTTCAGCGGGTACGATCCGTTGTTTACCTGGTGGGTACCCCAGCCGTACGAGCGGCTACAAGTCGCACTGGAATCCTATTCGAAACAGATCCGCACCACATATGCCGGAGATGCCGCCAATGGTCCCGTGATGGGTGATCCGATCGGTGAAGAGGGCCTCAGAGCGCATCTGGCCAACGAAATGATTCCTTATTCAGCCGAAGAATTGATAGCCATTGCAGAGGCCGAATTTGCTTGGATGGAAACGGCGCTGGTTAAAGCTTCGGAAGAAATGGGCTATGGATCCGATTGGAAAGCAGCGCAAGAAGCCGTAAAAAACCTGGCCGTTGACCCAGGTCAAAAACCGGCCGTGGTACTTGAAATTGAAAAACAGTCCATCGATTTCATAAATGAACACGATTGGATCACCCTTCCGCCCATGGCCAGCGAAATTTGGCGCATGGAAATGATGTCGCCAGAGCGCCAGCGGGTCGCACCGTTCTTTTTGGGAGGCGAAACCATTCAGATTTCGTATCCCACCAACGACATGACGCACGACGAAAAGTTGATGAGCATGCGGGGTAATAATCCTCATTTTAATCGCGCGACCGTTCATCACGAATTGATTCCCGGGCATCACTTACAAGGGTTCATGAGCAATCGCTTTAATGAACACCGGGGCCTCTTTGGAACGCCTTTTTGGACGGAGGGATGGGCATTGTATTGGGAAATGGTGCTATGGGATGCTGGATTTCCTCGCGGACCAGAGGACGAAATCGGGATGTTATTTTGGCGCATGCATCGCGCAGCACGCATCATCTTTTCGCTCAGCTTCCACTTGGGTAAAATGACTCCCTCCGAAGCCGTGGACTTCCTAGTGGATCGCGTGGGACACGAACGAGCCAATGCAGAGGCCGAGGTACGCCGCTCCTTCGCCGGCGACTATTCGCCATTATACCAGGTAGCCTACATGATGGGAGGCATCCAATTCCGCGCGCTCTACAAGGAACTGGTGGACGGCGGGAAAATGACGGCCCGAGAATTTCACGACGCCGTACTGAAGGGAGGGTCAATGCCGGTAGAAATGGTGCGGGCGCAACTCGCAAACCTACCATTAACCCGCGATTATGAGTCAAAATGGCGTTTTATGGAATAAAACGCGCTTTTTTTGAGTGCACAGCCAGCCTGGAATCCTTTTTAAGCTCGGTCGGCTAATTCTGCCCATTGCTCTACATCTTTCTCGAGTTGGGCCAGGAGTTCTCCTAGCTCATTGGATAGGGTCATCACGCGATCAAAATCGTCGGCTTTGGAGCTGATTTCTGCTTCGATAGACTCTTTGCGAGATTCGCCGGTTTCAATGCGCTTTTCGAGGTCTTCGAGCAGTTTTTTCTCTTTGTAGGAGAGTTTCGCATCGCTCTTTGTCGCGCTATTCGGTTGACTGGTCGAAGAAGCCTTCGATGCGGATGGAGCGGCGGCCGAAGAAGATGCCGTTTTGTTAGCTAGAGCCGTTTCGTTGGCTTGGTGCTCTAGGTACGCGCTATAGTCGCCCGGGAATTCGCGAATAGATCCGTCGCCATTTACGCGTAACACGTGGTCGATGGTACGATCCAAAAACCATCTATCGTGTGAAACCACGATCAACACGCCGGCAAACGAATCGAGGTATTCTTCCAGCGCCGATAATGTGGGAATGTCGAGGTCGTTGGTAGGCTCGTCCAGCAAGAGCACGTTGGGCGCTTTCATCAGGACCAACAAAAGGTGCAACCGACGGCGTTCTCCACCCGATAGCTTGGAAACGGGCGTGTACTGAACGGCAGGCGGAAACAGAAACCGTTCAAGCATCTGGCTAGCCGAAATCACCGACCCATCGGCTGTTTTGACATTGTCTGCGACCTCGGTAAGCGTATCAATCACCCGCAGGTTTTCATTGAGTGGTCGCCCTTCTTGGTCGAAATAACCAATTACGACGGTAGTACCAAGCTCCACGTGACCCGAATCCGGTTGAATTTTACCGGCAATCATATCCAGCAGCGTGGTTTTACCCGTCCCGTTCGCCCCGATAATTCCAATACGGTCTTCTCGGGTCAATAGGCGGGAAAAGTCAGAAATAAGGGTGCGGTCGCCATACGACTTGGAGAGCTTTTGAAGCTCGACCACTTTTTTACCAAGCCGAGTCGAAGCTGCGGCCAGCTCGATTTTCGCATCGGGTCCCGATTTGCCACCCTCCTGAAGCGCGAGGGCGCGGTCAATGCGGTATTTAGCCTTAGAGGTCCGTGCTTTTGCGCCACGTCTTAGCCATGCTAATTCTCTGCGCGCCAAGTTGTTACGGGTACGTTCTGTGGCTTCCGCCAGTATATCAGCCGCTTCCTTAAGCTCGAGATACCTGGAGTAATTGCCTTCATATTTGGTAACGCCTTCAGGGGTTACCTCAAGCATTCTATTCGTGACCCGGTCTAAAAAATAGCGGTCGTGCGTGACGAGCAGCAAGGCACCGGGGTATTTGGAAAGGTACGTTTCCAACCACGCAATGGTGTCGGTGTCGAGGTGATTCGTTGGTTCATCCAATAGCAATAAATCGGGCTGAAGAACCAATGCGCGGGCCATAGCGACGCGTTTGCGTTGCCCGCCCGAAAGGGTGCCCACTTTGGCGCCGAGATCCACAATGCCGAGTCGGTCTAAGATGGCAGCAGCACTAGCTTCCCGATCCCATCCTCCGGTAACGTCCAACTGATGGCTCAAATCAGAAATGCGAGCCAAGAGCTTATCGTCCATTTGGCCGGCGGCCAATTTGTGTGAGGCCTCTTCGTAATCATGGAGCAAACGAAGCATCGGATCACCTTGATCAAAAACGGCGTCCAAAACCGAATGAGTGGGGTCGAATTCAGGATTTTGAGGCAAATAAGCCACCCGAGCACCACTCGGAACTATTACCCGTCCACGATCAGCTTTCTCTTGTCCGCCAATAATGCGCATCAAGGTCGTTTTTCCAGAGCCATTCGCTCCGATTAGACCCATTTTTTCGTTGTCGGCCAACCCAAATGTGACGCCTTCAAGCAATGGTTTGGTACCGAAGCTTTTGTAAAGCGATTCAATAGTGAGGATGTTCATGGCTGGGGGACTGAAAGACGAATAAGGAATCGGTAAAGATAGCCATCTTCAAGCCATTCCTACTCGGATGAAGGAAAATTCGCGTTCCACAAATAGTTTAGATCCTCTTCCCTTCATCACTGCAAGAATTCTCCCTACAAATCGAAATAGTAGAATGTTGTAATTTTAGGGTACCCAGTTAACCATTACAAAGTGTGTTTCATGCAAGTCCCAACCAAGCTACGCCCCGTTCCCAGCGACATTGATATTGCTCAGACGGCTACAATAATTCCCATTTCCACCGTCGCGAATAATATGGGGCTTACGGACGATGAGCTTTTGCTGTACGGACCCCAAAAGGCAAAAGTGAATCTGGATGTCTTAAAAAGACTGAAAAATGAGAAGGACGGCAAGTACGTGGTGGTGACGGCTATTACTCCTACTCCGTTGGGTGAAGGAAAAACAACCGTAGCCGTGGGATTGACACAAGGTCTTGGCCTGATGGGCAAGAAAGCGACGGTATGTTTGAGACAACCTTCCATGGGCCCAACGTTCAGTATAAAAGGGGGCGCTGCAGGCGGCGGTTACGCCCAAGTGGTTCCGATGGAAGATTTCAACCTGCACATGACCGGTGATATTCATGCGATAACTGCGGCGCACAATTTGTGCGCCGCAGCCCTCGATGCCCGAATGATGCACGAGCGCAATTATCCGGGCGATGCGTGGACCAAGAGAACGGCTAGTCCGGAACGGCCAGAAGGGCTCCCTCGATTGGACATTAATCCGTATACCATAACCTGGAACAGGGTGGTGGATGCCAACGATCGCGCGCTTCGCCATATCAACATCGGACTAGGATCAAAAGCCGACGGTTTTCCGCGTGAAGCCAGCTACGATATTACCGTAGCATCGGAGGTTATGGCTATTTTAGCACTCGTTTCTGGCGAAAGTTACGCAGAAGCGTTAACCGATATGAGGCAGCGAATCGGTCGTATTTTGGTCGCGTATTCCCATGCAGGACAACCGGTTACGACCGAAGATCTAGGAGTCGCTGGGGCCATGACCGTCCTGATGAAAGAGGCTTTAAATCCAAACTTGATGCAGACGTTAGAGGGTCAACCGGCGTTTGTTCATGCAGGACCATTCGCTAACATCGCACATGGTGCGAGTTCTGTTGTTGCCGATCGCGTTGCCCTAAAGACAGCCGATTATGTCATTACGGAAGCAGGATTTGGCTCGGATATCGGCATGGAGAAATTCTTCAACATTAAGTGCCGTGCGTCCGGTCTTAAGCCGGATGTGGTCGTGCTGGTCGCCACCATTCGAGCGCTTAAAATGCACGGAGGTGGATCAGCGGTTGTGGCCGGTTACGATCTTCCACAAGAGTACGTTGAGGAAAATCTTGAACTGCTCGAAAAAGGTTGTGATAACCTCAAGGCGCACATTGAGATAGCCGGAAAATTTGGTGTTCCGGTGGTGGCTGCCATCAATGTTTTTCCAACGGATACGCCGGCTGAAATAGCCCTAGTCAAGCGTATCGCGAAGGAAGCAGGAGCTGTTTCTGCCGTTCCCACAACGCATTGGGCCGACGGGGGGCAAGGGTCTGTAAATTTGGCCGATGCGATTATTGCAGCCAGCGAGTTACCGTCCGATTTTCGGTTTTTATACGCTTCGGATCTGCCTATCCGTCAAAAAATAGAAATCATTGCCAAAGAAGTATATGGCGCAAGCGGCGTTTCATTTACGCCACTGGCTGGGCAGCAAATTGATGCCTACGAGAAAAACGGGTTTGGCGACCTGCCTATTTGCATGGCCAAAACGCACCTATCCTTGTCGCACGATCCAAAACTGAAAGGGGCTCCAAAAGGATTCGTATTCCCCATTAGAGAGGTTCGAGCTAGTGCAGGAGCGGGCTTCATCTATCCCATAGGTGGAGATATGATGACCATGCCGGGGCTACCTGCTATTCCTGCTTTCATGAAAATCGACATTGATGAGAACGGCAAAACGGTAGGATTATCGTAAAGCGGTGGTCGCGAGACGTATCCATTTTTCGATTTTTGCCCTATATTTTCAAGCTCCATCAATTCTTGTATACGACCGTGAAATCATCCCTTCACCTACGCTCAGTCCGAATGAGTTTGGTTGCAACATTCTTCGTTTTTTTAACCCTTTCGGCATGCAGTACCTCATCCAACACGATGAGTAACGAAGCCGGAGACTCCGCTACTTCGAATGAAAACCTTGAACAGCTTTTTTGGGATCGTCTAGAAGAAGCCAAGTCTAAGTTTACGCAAGCCGACGTTGATTTCATGACCGGCATGATTGGTCACCACGCACAAGCCTTGATAATGTCGGAGATGGCGCCTAAAAATGGGGCCAGTTCTGAAATACAAGTGCTTACCGCTCGGATTATTAATGCGCAGAAAGATGAAATAGCCACGATGCAAAACTGGCTCAAGGAACGCGGTCAAACCGTTCCGGAGGTGCATATCGATGGTACTATGCTGATGATTCACGGTGGCGGAGACCATTCTATGCATATGCCTGGAATGCTTACCCAGGAGCAATTAGATGAACTGCGCGACGCGCGAGGCCTCGAATACGACAAGCTGTTTTTGAAATATATGATTCAGCATCATCAGGGAGCGGTCGGCATGGTTAAAACACTGTTTGAAACAGATGGCGCCGGCCAAGATGAGTTGGCCTTTAAAGTGGCGAACGATATTCAAGTCGACCAGCTCACGGAAATTGCCCGCATGGAGCTCATGCTAAAGGCTAGGACCAACTAAAATTCGGTCAGGTTTTGATACTTGACTAAAAACAGCGTAATTGCGAGTTCTCCTCTTTTTTACGCACCTCCAATCCATTAATCCACCAATCCACTATGAAAGGAAGTACCACTCCAATACAATCTAATTGGAGACTTGTCATGAATCGACTTTGGGTAGTCGTTTTTGCCGGAAGCCTTTTGGGCTTGTCTGCATGTTCAACGAAGCCCATGATGTCGGATTCGCCAATGAACGCTTCTTCAATGGCCAATCTATCCACCACTCCACCTAGTCCGGACCCACGTATTGGTCTTGGAGCGGGTCTATTTGATGCGGAAGAAGCCATTTGGAACATGAACATGCTTTCCACTTCGAAGCCGCCAGAAGCATTTATTGGTGTGACCAACTCTGACCTTGCTTTCAAAGGCAACTATGCCTTCCAAGGAAATTACAACGGCGTCCAGGTTTGGGATATTTCTAATCCTAAACAGCCAACGTTAACCATGGAGTATGTATGTCCTGCATCACAAAGTGACGTTTCGGTCTACGATAACTTGATGTTCGTGTCGGGTGAAGGCCTAACGGGTCGTTTGGACTGTGGTAGTCAAGGTGTTTCTGAAGCGGTCAGCCAAGAACGCCTGCGTGGTATTCGCATTTTTGATATCACCAATATCAAAGAGCCTAAATACATTGCTAACGTTCAGACTTGTCGTGGTTCGCACACCCACTCGGTGCTCAAAGACCCAAAAGACGACGAGAACATTTATATCTACATCTCTGGTTCTTCCAGCGTTCGGTCGGAAGAAGAAGTACCGGGTTGTATTTCAGCTCCTCCGAGCGAAGACCCCAATTCAGCGCTTTTCCGAATTGAAATTATCAAAGTGCCGTTGGCCGACCCGACCAAAGCAGCTATCGTAAGCGCTCCTCGTATTTTTGAAGGCTTGGTTGCACCACCTGAGCACGGCGCTTCTCCTGCCGACCTGATTGAAATCCAGGAAGCCAAAGCTCGCGGTGAGTTTGTAGTCGAATTATTTGGTCAGGAACGCGTGCTTCCGGGTAGAATGTTAGGCCAAATTTTTGGTCCGTTTTTGGAAGGTCGTGGACGCACCCTTGAAACAGCAACAGCTGCCGATAGCGCTGCTTTCCGTGAAGCCCTTCCGGGAATCATTGCGCAACAATTTCCTCCGCGTCCGGCTCGTGAAGATGCGAGTCCTCGTCCAGGACCAACTCAGTGCCATGACATCACGTTGTATCCGGAAATCGGACGCGCCGGTGGTGCTTGCGGTGGATATGGATTGATGCTAGACATCACAGATCCTGCGAATCCATACCGTATGGACGCTGTGGCAGACTCCAACTTCTCCTACTGGCACTCCGCTACCTTCAGCAATGACGGTACCAAAGTGTTGTTTACGGATGAATGGGGTGGCGGCGGCCAACCTAAATGCCGTGTAGGAGACCCTAAAGAATGGGGTGCCAATGCCTACTTCGCGCTCGCGCCAGATGGGAAAATGGACTTTAAGGGGTACTGGAAGTTGCCAGCACCACAGAGTTCAGTTGAAAACTGTGTTGCTCATAACGGTTCTTTGATTCCGATTCCAGACCGGGAAATCATGGTTCAGTCTTGGTACCAAGGTGGTATCTCCGTATTTGATTGGACCGATATGGAAAATGTGATCGAAATCGCATTCCACGATCGCGGCCCAGTTGCAGCTGACCACCAAGGAAACGGCGGTAGCTGGTCGGTTTACTGGTACAATGGCCTTATTGTTAGCTCTGAAATTTCTCGCGGATTGGATATTTTCGAATTGAAACCAAGTGGATTCCTTTCTGAAAATGAAATTGCAGCGGCCAACTCGGTCAAACTGAGCTATTTGAATGCACAAGGTCAGCCTACGTACGTTTGGCCCAACACTTTTGCACTGGCTCGTGCCTACGTGGATCAGTTAGAGCGCTCCAAAGGTCTTTCGGCTAGCCAGATTGAAGCGACGCGTCGCTCATTGGCAACAGCCGAAAAATCTTCCGGATCAGCTAAATCTTCGGCGCTTTCAGCCTTGGCAACCGAGCTAGGAAAAAGCTCTTCCAATGCTAAAGTGAAGAAATTGGTTGATGTAGTGAAAGGATTGGGCTCTATGTAATCCTTGCATATCTTTTGGGTTTGATTTGCTTTGAAGGCGAATCATTCGTCCCCAATTGTCGAGGGCGTTCATCCGAATGGATGAACGCCCTCTTTTTTTGCAGCAACTGGCTGTTTCGGTTTACGACAACATGGCCCCAGCGATGGTCTCAAGGTCGCTCGCATCGTTCATTAAATTCGGCGAAATGCGAATGGCGTTGATCTCGTCCGATGTAAAGGGGCGGACCACAATACCATGGTCTTGATACAGGCGCGCAGCTACATTTGATGCTTGCTCCCCAACCACCTCAACCGAGTAAATCGCAGAACCGATCGCCCACTGCGAAGGAGACTTCCAGATTAACCGATCGGATGCTTCGACAATCTGTCGCATTGTGCTCCACAGGTGTACATGATGGCTTTGGCGCTCTGATTGATCGGTTTGCGCCTGGTAATCCAATGCATCGCCCATCGCTATCAAAGCTGGAAGCGCACGGGTGCTGTAGTCTTCATAGGTGTGAATACCGTTTTTATCAACACTATACGTGTGTTTTACCCACATAGGGTCCAGATCAGCCTGTAGGCTTTTCTTTAAAAACGTCAAACCCAGCCCCTTCGGTGTCTGAATCCATTTATGGGCACTGGTTGAATAGGCATCAATTCCTGAATCGTGTAGGTCTATCGGAATCATCCCCGCCGACTGGGCTCCATCTACAAATACCCATTGGACTCCTTTTTCATGGGCCATGGTTGCAATTTCTTTCAGCGGATGATGTATCCCGACGGTATTATCAATGTGAGGAAGCACTAAAACGCGGGTTTTGGGGCCAATGGCGGCTTCGTATCGCTCCACAACCTCCGAAAAGGTCAAAGAAGCGCAATCTGCTATAGGAAAATGAAAGCTGCGGACTGAAAAACCACGCTTAGGCGCTAGGTTTTGCCAACATGTGCTCGCGCTCACGTGGTTGAGCGAACTGTACAGCACTTCATCACCGGCGCCTAGCGGAAGGCCGTGCGCCAAGAGGTTGAAGAGTTCGGTAGTATTGTGGGTCAGGACGGTTTCTTGTGCATCACACCCCATTAAGTGAGCAGCTTTTCCCCGAATAACTTCTTGAGGTTCAATCCACGGATCGGACCAAACGTATAGCCAGGGATTGGTC
>JAURGV010000269.1 GCA_030833605.1 Rhodothermales bacterium | reverse complement strand
GTGCTGTAGTGGCTTCGATGGATGCAACAACTTCGAGCGCCGATAGCCCGTTGACGTATGCATGGACTTTTGACGCGTCCGAGGCCGGTTCGGCGACTGGCGTTACGGCCTCCTACTCGTTTCATCAGGTTGGGACGCATACCGTTACGCTTTTTGTTACGGATGAAAAAGGAGCCACAAATTCAATGACTCGGCCCGTACTGGTGGATGTCCACAGTGAAAACCAAGCGGGTTTCCAAGATGGTGTGGCGCCCATTGCAGGATATTTTGGCACGAATGATTCCAAAATATTGTCCAGCTCCAAAACGTCGAATTACGGGAGCGACCTTGTACTGGAAGTGGACGGATCTCCGCAAAATGCAACCATGATCAAATGGGATCTCGGAGCCATCGCTCCGGGTGTAGATGTATTGGAGGTCACCCTTCATTTTGAAGTGCTAGACGCATCAAACGAAGTGTACGGCATTTTTGGCCTGGTACGTCCGTGGGAAGAAAAAGCATCTACCTGGATGGAAGCCGCCAAAGGATTTACGTGGCAGTTGGACGGCGCGAGCGGCGAAAACGACTTCCATCCTGAACGATTTGGCGAACTTGGACCGGTTCCACTTGGCCCTACGAGCGTGAAACTAAACCAAGCCGGTCTCGATTGGGTAGAATCGTGGATTAATCATCCCGAATCGAACGACGGTTTCCTATTCCGAGACTATGCCAGTTCGCAAGATGGGTTGGATCTCGCTTCGCGAGAGGTGGCGCTCGCAAGCTCGCGCCCCCGCATCGACATCCGCTACCAGAGCCAGCACAACGCCGAACTCCCGCAAAAACTCAGGATTGGCGCCTACCCGAATCCCTTTACGGACGAACTAACCATCGACCTCGCCAACTCCGTGTCCCACGATGTAAGGCTTGAACTTTACGACATGTTGGGCCGCCGCGTCACCGACCGCACCTTGGGTGCCGGTGACATAAGCGGCCCCATCCGGTTAAACACTGCCTCTTTGGTCGCTGGCGTATATGCTTTGCGCGTGACCGAGCACGGAACGATAGTTTCAACCACCAAATTGGTAACGAAAGGGTACTAGACTAAAGCTGTCGCTCGGCATTGGGGTCGATTACGGAAGCGCTCCTTTGTGGATGCCCGAGCTTCAATAACTCTCAATTCATGCATATAACGAGGTTTCTAAAGTCGACGCCAGCTAAGATTGAATGTTCAAAGGAATTGCGCCGCTTTCGACCTAGAACGCACCACCCGGCCAGCGTCTAGGTATGTCGAGAATATTTCGGATATTGCAGATCGGCCACGGTATGGATAATTTTGGCCGCTATCGTTTTGTCATTCACATGCCTCCCACTCGCATGCGCCGTTCTTTACTTCTTTTGTTCGCATTCCTGATTACGCTCACGGTTGGGATGCCGGTTTTCGCCCAGGTTACCGAGACCCAAGTTGCCAAGACCCAGACTGCCGGGGTCCGGCACGTCCAGTCCCAGCAAGCCATGGACACCATATATGGCGAGAAAATCAAAGAATACACCACAGAAGCACGGTTTTTGAATCCGTTGGTGGATCATCTTCCGGAATCAGCGGCCGTCCCCTCCCCACTTGACTATTTTGGGACGATTATTGGCGCGCCAGACATTTTGCACTATACCCACGAGATCTATGGGTATTTCCGGGCATTAGCCGAATCGTCGCCTCGGGTGATGGTGCGCACCATCGGCTACACCGAAGAACAACGCGAAATGATTGAGGTAATCATAGCCGATGAAGCCACTTTGGCCAGCCTCGAGGACTACCGCGTGGCGCTGAACCGGTTGGCTGACCCGAGAACGCTTACGGAAGAAGAAGCGCAAGACATTATTTCATCCGCAAAACCGATCTATTACCTCACTGCAGGGCTTCATTCCCCCGAAACAGGCTCCCCTGAAATGGTGATGGAGTTGGCTTATAGGTTAGCTGTGGAAGAATCGGAGGTCATTTCATCCATACGAAATGGTGTGATCACGATGTTTACGCCGGTGGCGGAGCCGGACGGTCGGGATAGAATGGTTGATGTGGCCCGGTATAACGCAGATAACAATGGCCAGGCGCCGGGGCTCATGTATTGGGGCAAGTATGTTGCGCACGACAACAACCGCGATGGATACGGTATGGCGCTGGCGCTCACGCGCAATTTGTTGGGGTCATTCCACCATTGGAAGCCACTCGTGATGCACGATCTACATGAATCGGTGCCTTATTTATATGTGTCGACCGGCCTTGGCCCCTATAACGAATGGATTGATCCCATTACGGTCGATGAATGGCATAGCTTGGCGTACGAAGATGTGTCGGAGCTCACCCGAATGAATATGCCTGGCGTGTGGACGCACGCGTTTTACAATGGATGGGCGGCGAATTATTTGATTTGGATGGCGAATCTGCGCAATTCAAATGGCCGATTCTACGAAACCTTTGGTAACTCCTTGCCTGGAACGTATGAACGAGAACTGGGCGCATCGAATACCTCGCGGGAGTGGTACAGACCGAATCCTCCGCTCGAAAAGGTGATGTGGTCGCTGCGTAACAACACGAACTACATGCAGACGGGCGTGCTATCGTCCCTAAAGTACACCGCGGATAACGCACGTCAGTTTGTCGAAAACTTTTGGCTGAAATCTTCGCGCGCTGTCGCGCGCGGCCAATCCGAAGCCCCGTACGCGTGGGTGATCCCACCAGCGTCTTCGCAAGCCCGGCCTCTTGGCACCGTCAACATGATTAACCTATTGATGGACATGGGGTTAGAGGTGCATCAGCTGGATAAAGATGCTGTTTTAGAGGTAGGTGCCGATGCGAAAAGCAAGGTCGCTTCTAAAGGCAATTCCGCCTCAAAAGGAGACGGCCCATCAAAAGAAATAGACCAAGTGTCCTACCCGAAGGGATCCTATATCGTGAGGTTGGATCAGCCTTATCGCACGCTTGCGCAGGTGATGCTCGATAAACAGAACTTCCCCAATGGCTCCGATGCGCCGTACGACGATACCGGATGGACATTACCTTTGAGTCACCGCGTGGAAGCGGTTCGGGTGGATTCGTCGTGGATATTGGAATCTGCGATGTC
>JAURGV010000268.1 GCA_030833605.1 Rhodothermales bacterium | reverse complement strand
TTTTAGAAGCGAGTTTTGATTCAAAAACGTGTCATCGTCTGCCCGGATGCCTAGGGAAACATTAAGCTTCTTCGAGAACAAGTTAGTCGAGGCACTGGCGAATAGTCCGTACTTCAGAAACGACAGGTCGGATGCGTAATTAAATCCTAGAACGGAGTCTTCGGTGCGGTTGCGGTACCTACTTTGTTGAGCGTTTATTCCGGACACCAATTGCCAGTCATTCCAGAAGTAGGTAACGGACGAACGAAACTTGGTCTCTGCTTCCGCTGAGTTGCTGTAAAAATAACGACCTGTTTCGGTGCGATTGTCCGAGTAGCGAGAGAAGTCGTTTTTGAGCAAATTGTTTGAAATGGAAGTGGTCACAAAGCCCGTCCCGGTAGAAAACCTTTTACGCCACGTGAGGCCGACGGTGTTGGTCTGCTGTTCTATAAACGGGGACTGGTCCCGGGTGGGCGTTTCTTGCACATCTACGTCGCCAGAAGCATCGACGGCGAAATCATCGACCGATCCAACTCCTACGAGCGAAAGCGTGTTTAAGGTGTTGATTCGATGGGTGATTTTGTATTGATAATCCCAATAATCCGGACGAATGGGAAGGCCAATCAGCTCAAACAAAAACTGGAGGTAGCTTCTTCGTACCGAAACAATGTAGCTGGTGGCGCTCTCCGTTTTGCCATTTTTAAACAACGGGCCATTGGCGGTTAGCGCGGTTTCGCTGGCGCTAACCCTAAAGTTAACCGATTGCTGCGAGCGACTCCCTTCGCGCTGGTCAAACTGCAGCACGCCCGACAAAGCGTTGTCGTACTGCGCTCCAAAAGCGGATGTAGACAGGGTCACATTGTCGATAAACGACACATTCAGTAGGCCAACTGGGCCGCCCGAGCTACCCTGGGTGCTGAAATGGTTAATATTGGGGATTTCAATCCCATCTAGATAATAGACCGATTCGTTAGGGGCACCACCGCGAATAATCAGGTCGTTTCGGAATCCGCCAGGAGAAGGTGAAATGCCCGGAAGTGATTGTGCCACACGGACTACGTCGTTGTTGCCACCGGGATAGGTAGCAATTTCGACCGCCGTTAAGGTCTGGGTTGAAAGCGGGGTTTCGACGGGCCTGGTGACCACGTTTTTATCGGGCGCAACGATAACCCCCTCTAAAACGGCTATGTCCTCGACCAAGAAAAAGGAATATTCGGGGTTTCCTACGGATTTTACTTCGATGTTGAACAGTGTTTGGGACTTGAAACCCACATAGCTGACTACCAGATTGTAGGCCCCAGGGGTTACGCTTTCAATCACAAAACGCCCGTCGATATTGGAAATAGCCCCCTTTTGCGTGCCTTGTAAGTACGCAGTGGCACCGACAAGCGGATTCCTTGCTTCATCATAAACCGAACCCACAATAGTTGTGGTCACTTGAGCAAACGCCAAGGAACTGGTCAAGCTCAAACAGAAGATGGAAAAAATGAGAGCCTTTCGGATGGACATCATCGAGGTGAGAGAAGTGAACGATTTAGATAGCGAGGCATGATACGGTGCCACCGGATCATTATGCTCAAACCTTCCGCTGAATCGGACTGAGATGCGACGAGAGGAGGGTGGGTACGACGAATTTCTGAAAAACCCCAAAAGAGTGCAACAGTGCTGAATAGCTTTCAGTTTGAGGTCGCTTGTCCCCAGTCTTGTCCCTGGATCCCTTGGTCTCATCATAGCTCCGTTAGTCGTATTCGAATCTGATTAGATGGTCGCTGTGGGTAATATCCCGGCATACGAACTATCCCCCATCTAAAGAGGACACCATGACGCGTTTAACTCCCAATTTATTTACAGCCGCTTTGTTAGCGTTCGCTATCGCCTTTGCACCAGCAGGAGCCAAGGCGTTCACTCCACAATCTAGCGACAATACGATAGTAGATGTGGCCAGCAACGCAGGGTCCTTCAATACGCTCGTAGCAGCGGTCAAAGCAGCTGGCTTGGCGGAAACGCTGTCCGGTGAAGGCCCTTTTACCGTATTCGCCCCGACCGACGAAGCTTTCGCTAAGCTACCAGCAGGCACCATTGATACCCTGTTGAAGCCAGAAAACAAAGATCAGCTCGTTGCGATTCTTACCTACCACGTTGTAGCTGGTAAAATTATGTCCTCTGACTTGCTGTCAACGTCAAGCGCGACAACGGTTAACGGCAAATCAGCACCAATCGGTCTACGTATTGGCAATGCAAACGTAATTGCAGCTGACATCGAAGCATCAAACGGTGTGATCCACGTGATCGACACGGTATTGCTACCTCCAAGCGACATGTAATCTAGACGCTGCATCAAACATCCGTGCGATGTGGAGTTAGGTGGGGCTGGGGTCGAAAGACCCCAGCCCCACTTTTTTTATCCGTCCTCGTTTGGTATTGTGACGAAAGCTAGTGCACTCACTACCATCTTTCGTCCGAGGATACCGCCATGTCGTTTACCATCGCGATCACCCCCCACCGAACGGCCCTCGCCAAAAACTATTGGCTGTTGGGATTCCTAATTGTATTTGTGTTGGTGTGGCTGAATTCGTTTTTGTACACGTCGGATATGGCGAACTGGCGGCTTGAAAATGTACTCACGTTTGTCGCCATCGTGTTTCTGATTGCCACCTACCGCAAGTTTCGATTCAGCGACCTGAGTTATTTGCTTATTGCGGTCTTTTTATGCTTGCACGTGTATGGGTCCAAGCACGCATATTCCGAAAACCCTTTCGGATATTGGTTGATGGAGGTCCTCGACACCCCGCGCAATCACTACGACCGCATCGTCCATTTTAGTTTTGGATTCCTTTTAGCCTATCCCATGCGCGAGGCCTGCCTTAAATGGTTCGGATTCCCCAAATGGGTGGCCTGGCTTCTTCCGATTGAAATAACCCTGTCGTTGAGCGGGTTTTACGAAATCGTGGAATGGCTGGTGGCCGACGTTTTCTTCAATGCGCAAGGCGATGCGTTCCTTGGCACCCAAGGCGACATTTGGGACGCTCAAAAGGACATCACTTTGGCCGTTTCGGGAGCTATTATTGCGACATCCATCGTTTCGCTTTTGAAGCGCACGTTCAAGATTTACGAATCGTCGGATGCTTCGATATAGCGCCACTTTTTAGATTTC
>JAURGV010000267.1 GCA_030833605.1 Rhodothermales bacterium | reverse complement strand
TGGCCGATGTGTAACCGTTATTGCAGGTACGTGTGAGACCAAATCGTTTAGCAAATTTTTTGAACGCGACGGCATGCGGTTTGACGAACCCTCTGCACACCTTTTTTCGTTCAATTCCCCAGTGGGTGCCTGTCCGGTGTGCCAGGGATTTGGCAAAACGTCGGGCATTGACCCTGATTTGGTTATTCCAAACCCTGATCTTTCTATTCGGCAAGGAGCCATTGCCCCGTTTCGCGGCGATTCTTGGGGAGCCTACTTCAGAGCGCTTATCCGAGTCGCCGCTGACGAGCGCATCAATATTGATATCCCGTATTCCCAACTCGACGAAGCTTCGCAGCGCATCATTTGGGAAGGAAAATCGGACTACGACGGCATCGAAGGGTTCTTTCGGTATCTCGAAAAGAACAACTACAAGATGCATTATCGCATCTACCACGCGCGCTTTAGGGGGTATTCCCGCTGTCCATCCTGTGAGGGCTCTAGGCTCCACAAAAAGGCACTGTACGTAAAAATAGATGGCCGGCATATCGGCGAAATTGGCGAAATGACCACTTCGCAGGCGCTAACGTTTGTGAATGAGCTTGTGCTGAGCGATCACCAACAGGAAGTCGCCGGTCGAATCCTTGAGGAAATACGCAAGCGACTCACGTATTTGGTTGACGTGGGTCTGGATTACCTCACCCTGGATCGATTAAGCCAAACGCTTTCAGGAGGGGAAAGCCAACGTATTCACCTGGCTACCTCCCTCGGCTCCTCGTTGGTGGGTAGCCTCTATGTGTTGGACGAACCGTCGATTGGGCTCCACCCGCGCGATACAGATCGACTCATATCCATTTTAGAGCATCTGCGCGATATCGGAAACACCGTTTTGGTGGTCGAACACGAGTCCGAAATGATGCAGCGAGCAGACTACATTTTGGATTTGGGTCCCGGCGCCGGCCGTCATGGTGGTCACATTGTTGCTCGGGGTCCTTTATCGGATATCATCAACGACCCGGCCTCGTTAACGGGAGCTTATTTGAGCGGGAAAAAGAGCATCCCGGTCCCAAAAACCAGGCGGCCGGTTCAGGAAAGAGACCAAATTACCCTAGAAGGTGCGCGGCAACATAACTTAAAGAACCTGACCCTGTCGTTTCCTTTGGGGATGATAACGTGCGTAACGGGGGTTAGTGGATCCGGTAAATCGACGTTGGTTTACGATACGCTGTATCAAGGGCTCGCCAAGTTGAAAGGCACGCATTCCCCGGAAATGAAAATTGGGCGCCATGCCGCTATCCGGGGTCACCAATTGGTCGACCACATTGAAATGATCGACCAATCTCCGATTGGTCGATCCCCACGGTCCAATCCCGCCACGTACATCAAAGCATTTGACACCATTCGTCAGCTGTTTTCCAGTACGTATCAGGCCCGCATTCGGGGGTATACGCCGGGTTATTTTTCGTTCAACGTACCCGGCGGACGTTGCGAAACCTGCCAAGGGGAAGGGGTGGTGAAGATTGAAATGCAGTTTTTGGCGGACCTGTTTCTGGAATGCGAAGCCTGTAAAGGCAAACGCTACAAACAAGACGTGCTTGAAATTCGGTACCAAGGCAAGAGCATCGATGAAGTCCTACATATGACCGTCGAAGATGCCGTGGACTTCTTTTCCGAGGACAAGTCACTGGTGCGCAAGCTGCAAGTGTTGTGCGACATCGGGTTAGGGTATCTCAGCCTGGGCCAGCCTTCAAACACCCTCTCGGGCGGGGAAGCTCAGCGGATCAAGCTAGCGACCCATTTGGGCAAATCGAGCCGAGATCGAACCTTGTATATTTTTGACGAGCCGACCACCGGGCTTCATTTTGATGACATCAAAAAACTGCTAAAGGCTTTTAATGCGTTGGTGGCTAACGGTAATTCCGTTTTGGTTGTTGAACACAACATCGACGTAATCAAAACATCCGATTACGTGATCGATCTGGGTCCCGAGGGAGGCGTTCGGGGTGGTTTTGTGGTCGCTGCCGGAACTCCAGAACACCTAGCGACGGTGGAAGAAAGCCATACCGGTCGCTATCTAAAGCCGCTACTTAACGCTCCAAGACCTTAATATTGTCAAAATCGGCCGTAGCTTTTGACCGGGTATTGTCCGAATCCGCCCAAAGCCGAATTAGAATGGGCTTACTAGGGGGTTTCTCGTTGAACACTCGTCTGTAATCGGCCTCCACGTCTCTTTCCACGGAAAGCCACTGGCCCGTGCCATCCAGCGCACTGGACGCAACAATAACTTGCAGCTTACCATAGTTCACTACGGTGCCGACTGGCAAGGTTGAGCTGTACACGTATTTGATGGACTTGGGCCGCTTCAGGATGAATCCATCCACCGAAAAAATGACATAAACGGCTGCCCCGGAGTCGTTTCTGTCGTCTTTATCTTCTCTTGCGCCCTCTGGAAGGTGCTCCGCTCTCCAATCCCACGCGAGTAGGGGGTGGGTTTTCAAGTCCCATGAGTACCCGTCCCCGTTTTCTTTGCTGACATGAACGGCTTCGCCATTCGCATACGCCCGAACAAACTTCCTGCAGCCTTCCTGTTTCGCGTAAAACCACTCGTTATCATCGACGAACTGCTCGGTCAACGGAACCAATTTGCCGTTTAGCTGCGCTTTCCATTTAACGGGCAATGCCCCATTTCCGTAGGATTCGAAGTCGTCGATTACGATTTGAGACGATTGCGCAGCCACCGTCTGAGCATGCAACAAATCGGAAGAATCAAGCAATACCGACCAGCCTGGAGCTGTTAAAAGCACCAATAACCATATAAAAACACTATCTGAGCGGAATTGCATATAAACTAAGCCGTGATCAACATCCAAAAAGCAACAAATTTCCCGTAGATTGCACCGTGTTTTATTCCGGAGCGCATCCAACCTTACCGAATCACTTTATACGAGTATGTCTTCTCGCCCGCTTATTTCTTGTTTAATGGTTACGGCCGATCGGCATGACTTGTGTCGCAGAGCTATTGTGTCGTACAACAATCAAACGTATCCCCATAAAGAACTCATTGTTCTGGACAATGGGATAAAGGATATGCGTGATTTGTTACAAGACGTACCGGAAAAAGAACTACGGTACGTACACCGAACGAATAACAAAGAAA
>JAURGV010000266.1 GCA_030833605.1 Rhodothermales bacterium | reverse complement strand
TGGCCTTGAGGTCGGCATTCAAGCGGCAGGATCGACTCAGGAGGATATCGTTTGTCAATCTAATTTTAAGCACCTCTATTGGAATATTTGCCAGCAATTGGCCCACCATACCAGTGGGGGTTGCAACATCAATCCAGGCGACTTGATGGCATCGGGTACCATTTCTGGACCGGACAAGGGGAGCTTTGGTTCCATGCTAGAGATCACTTGGAGAGGAACCAATCCGGTCGCAATGTCCGATGGCACCGAGCGCAAGTTTATCGCTGATGGTGACACGGTCACGATGCGCGGCGTCGCCCAGAAAGACGGGCTTCGCATTGGCTTTGGCGAAGTGTCGGGACGGCTGTTGCCGGCGCGACCTTAGTACTTTTTGGCAGGTTAGATGGCTCCAATTTGTCAGAACTGTCGAAATGACCGCGACAACATTTCTTATTGATTTTCAGGGTCTGAAAAGTTGACATCTGCGTTCTGACGAAGGGTCATACTCAAAGGGTCAGATGCCCATTGGCACACCTGTTGCTTTCTATTTGGCACGCATCAGCGGTGTAATTGGCCCCGTAAGGCCACTTATCACTTTAGAAGACTGTCACTTTCTAAGATTGCAACGAAACAACATAAGGTGAGACCATGACCAAATTAGTACACTTCAGTCCACGCGCTGATCTATCCAGAATGCAGCGTGATTTTGATACCATTTTTTCGAACTTTTTCCCGACACTAGGATCTGGCACAGACGAAACAGAAGCCGTTTCTTGGCACCCACGCATCGACGTGATCGAAACGGCTGAAGGCTATGAACTGTCACTAGATGTTCCTGGTGTAAACAAGGAAGACATCCAGATCAACTTCCATGAAGGAGTGTTGTCGATTGCGGGTGAAAGAATGAGCAAAGAGCTCTCCGAAAACGACAATGTGGTTCGATTTGAACGTCAAACAGGACGTTTTTACCGCTCTTTTACCCTTCCAAACAAAATTAACGCAAAAAAAATCGAAGCTAATTTTGAAAATGGAGTTTTGATGGTTAGCGTCCCTAAGTTGGAAGAAACAAAACCACAGAAGATCAAAATATCATAAGTCGACATCCTGGCCGGTAAGTCATGACCGGAGCGACGGATCGTTTCAAGGATGATTTATTTCATCGGAAGAACAACGGTCAGGTGTCGAACATGTGAGTGGCGGGCGCCTTCGGCGCCCGCCACTCTATTTTTTCCACCCATTCCATCTCACGCCTTAGGCACGGGCACATACAGGGTAAATATAGCCCCTGCGTTCGCTTGATTCGCAACCTCTAACGTGCCGCCATGCGCTTGGGCAATCGCTTTGGAAATGGCTAAACCCAAGCCCGACCCTTCCTCAGACTCCTCGTTGGAACGTGTACGCGCGTGGGATCCTCTGTAGTAGCGCTGAAACACCTGATCCAACGCTGCTGGATCAATTCCTTCTCCTGAATCGGCCACCGAAATGGCTATCCCCTCCCCTCGTAAACGAGCCGTCACCGAAACACTTGATCCCGCCGGTGAATAGCGGATGGCATTCTCAATCAGATTATTTAACACCCGGAGTAACCGAATCCCGTCTGCCCGCAAAACCGGCAGTTCATCCGAGACAGACGTTTGAATAGTGATTTCCTTTTCGTGAGATCGTTTTGCATTGCTCGATATCGCATCTGAAATGAGCTCCGCGATTAAAATGGGTTCTTCGTGCAGGCGAGGAACGGTACTTTCCAGTCGGCTTAATTCAAATAGATCATCTACCAACTTGCCTAAAATCAATACCTGTCTTCGCGCGCGAGAAACGGAGGCGTCGGCATCGGGTTGATTTCCTTCTTTTTGAAATCGTTCTACCTCTTCCAAATGCCCTTGGATGGCCGACATCGGGGTGCGAAGATCGTGTCCCACATTGGCGACCAGCTCCCTTCGAATTTTATCCGACTCCTTGAGTGCATCAATGCTCGTCTGCACTTGCGCCGCCATTTCGTTTATCGCCGTAGCCAAATGCCCCATCTCATCGTTCCCAACATAGGGTAAGCGCACATCGTAGGCGCCCTGCCCAATTTCATTCACCGTACGGGCGACACTCCGTAAAGGACGAACCAACCACCACGTAATAAAGGCTCCCAGCAATAGCGCAACGATAAGCGAAATAGCAAAAACAATGCGCAATGATCGCCGAAACGCTTCTTTTGAAGCCGAAAGCTCCAATGCAATGGATTGGGTGATGGGCTGAATAACCAGTATTCCAGCTGGAAATCCACCTATATCAAATAAGGGAGCCGATGCAAATCCACCCGGAACGATATCGTCTGAATCGTCGACCACAATGTTTGAAAACGTGCGGTCATCGTCCAGAATAGGCGGGACTTGGGGTGTGGAAAGGGTATCGAGAAGCTCGACAGAAAACGATTCTCGGGAAGGAAAAAAGGTCCGTACTGCATTCCCTTCGAGGTCGATCAACAACAAAGGATCGGGAAACCGATAGGCCAAGTCCAGCTCGAGTTCATCCGAAAAAAGCGGAAGAGTAAGGTCTGAAATGTTCGCACGACGTTCTATTTCTTCAGAAAGCGCATCCAATCTGGCCGTAATCGCCACCGTTGCCAGTGCTTGGTGTTGATCCCTAGCATACCACGCCGTGAACCCAACCGATAGAAAGCTAGTCGCCAACTGCACGGCAATCAGTACAGCTGCAACACGCCAAAAGACGGTACCGGAAATAAATGAGGGTTTGTTTATGGACATACCGGGCTGAAGTCAAGCGGTCTGGGATAAACGATGGGGCGTTACCCCTGGTTACGCCGTACTGGCCTGGGACTGAAACTTGTACCCCAATCCCCACACTGTTTTAATGTAGGTCGGATTGGCTGGATCCGGTTCAATTTTAGACCGTAGCCGCTGAACATGGGAATCGACCGTGCGGTCGTATCCTTCGTACTGGATGTCCCACACCTTATCCAAGAGTTGCATCCGGGTTAAGGGTTGGTCGGGGTGTTTCATCAGATACACCAGCAAATCGAATTCAAGCACCGTTAGCACGACCAGGGTTTCGCCTGCCAAAACACTTCGCTTGGTGATATCAACCGTGAGTGCTCCCGCCTTTAACAACTCCATTTCCTCGGCCGGTCCAGCCCCTTCTTCGGTCAATCGGAGCCTAC
>JAURGV010000265.1 GCA_030833605.1 Rhodothermales bacterium | reverse complement strand
GGAATCGCTCGCCAAAGGGAATCTAATATGGCATCACCGCTGCCTCCAAATTGAGCCACAAAGTCGTCAATTACTCGGTAATAGCGTGCCCCAGCATAAAAATTGTTCTTGAACAGGTAAAATGCCCGGTCTACGCCGAGCGGGGACCAACTGCGGTAGAATCTAAAATCAATGGTGCCGTTGCTGGTGACCATGGCGACATCAAAAGAATCGGGAGCCGGTCGCGCCATGGTAGCAAAAGAGGGCTTCCACAATGGATTCGACGTTGCGCAACCCGCGATTAGAATCACAGCGGTCAGAAAACAACCAATAAAAACGGCTTTCATAATGACGACTTGGTTTTAAAAGAACGTGGTTTTGGAAGAACGTGGTTTTGGAAGAAAAATGTCTAGGTCTAAAAAAGAAACTTAATGGCTCCAGCGGCAACGACCAGAATAAGCAATCGGTGGATCCAAAGGTCGGCGTTTTTAAAATGAACCACCCATTTCACGGCCAGCCAAGCACCCAAGGCCTGAAAAATAGCCATTGCCAGGCCATATCCAAAGTGGACTTGATCGTGCCAAATAAATACACCTAACGTAGGAATACCGTATAAAAACACAATCAGCAGCTTCATTCCATTGCCACCACTCAAACTATACCGACTAATCAACACCATACCCGCCAGCAAAAACACGCCCACGCCTGCTTGAATAAAGCCACCGTACACGCCGATCGCAAAAAAGGCAAGAAGGGTTAGCGGCCGTTTATTGCGTGAATGGTCCACCGCCATTTCATGAATCCACCGGCCCGGGTTTACCAGGAGTACAACGAGCATAAACACGAGTAATCCACCCAAAAAGGCGTTCATGGTGGATTCGTCCAGGTCAACAGCGATAAGCGAACCCGTAATCGCGCCGGCTATGGTGGGCACAATAAGCCATATGGCACCCTCGAAAACATCTTTTTTGGATGCCCGATACGTCGCGAGCCCGACGCCACTTTGCAGTAAAACGCCAATCCGATTCGTTCCGTTTGCTACCGGTGCAGGTAGGCCGCAAATAAATACGAAAATGGGGAGGGTGATCAGCGATCCACTTCCCGCTAGCGTATTAATAATGCCCGTGACAACACCGGCAACCAAAAATAGAGCCCATTCCCAAGCCGTGAGATCAATGCTCCAGATTTCGGGCGGGATTATCGAGGAAAAGATCAATGTTGAACTCCTAATCCTGCGTCATGGCGCCGTTTATTGCGCGCCAAATACCCAATGGATTCCCATCCTTTAGGGCGTCAGGAAGAGCATCTTGCATCATGTCCTGGTAGCAAAATGCTCGGGTGAAACGGTATATAGCGCCGGTCCCAACCGAGGTCGTGCGGCCATCGGAAGTGGCCGGGAATGGTCCACCGTGAACCATAGAATGGCACACTTCAACACCCGTAGGAAAGCTATTCATCACCAGCCGTCCTGTTTTTTGCTGCAGCGCTCCGATTAAGTCCTCATTAAGTGGCAAATCGGCGGCATCATATTGAATTGTGCCGGTAAGCTGACCCTCTAATCCATTAAGCACTGCAATTAGTTCGTCCATATTGGCGTACGTAACCAATGTAGTCGACGGTCCAAATACTTCACTCGTCAATGATTGGTCATTGATTAGTGAAGCAGCTCGTACACTAAATATCCACGGCGCCATAGACGAAGGTCCTGTTCCTTCTAAACCAACAACCGTGGTCATGTTGTTGTTTTTGCTCTTTTCTGAAGACGCCGTCTTATAGGCTTTCGCGATCTCAGGATGTAAAGCAACACCCCCTTTGGAGGCGTCCATTTGTCCGGCAAATTCAGCCACAAATGCCTCAGCAGCAGCGCCTTCTGGCAAAAATACAAGGCCTGGATTGGTGCAGAACTGACCCACTCCCATAGTCACCGAACCGACCAGTCCCGCAGCAATGGCGGTTGACCGCGCGGCCAAGGCGCCTTTAAGGACCACCACCGGATTAACCGAGCTCATTTCGGCATATACAGGAATGGGTTCTTTTCGAGCCGCTGCAATTTTCGCGATGGCTAGGCCACCAAATCGTGATCCGGTGAATCCAACCGCTTTAATGGCAGGATGTGATACCAGCGGAACACCCACTTCTTGCCCCGTACCCTGTAACAGCGAAAATACACCTTCTGGCATATGGCAGGCTTTTGCGGCCTTTTGAATGGCTAAACCGGCAATTTCACTAACGCCGGGATGTGCATGATGGGCAATACAGACAACCGGACATCCGGCGGCCAATGCCGAAGCGGTGTCTCCACCCGCAACCGAAAAGGCTAGCGGAAAATTCGAAGCGCCAAAAACGGCTACCGGCCCAAGGGCTACCTGCATAGAGCGAATGTCGGGTTTGGGTGCCGGAGCGCGATCGGGAAGCGCGGTGTCGATACGTGCATCGACCCAATGCCCAGCTTCAACCAGGTTCGCAAACATGTTCAACTGTCCAATAGTCCGGCCCAACTCGCCGTTGGCTCTGCCTTCTGGCAATCCCGTTTCCAATGGGACCCTCGCAACAAATAAGGGTCGTGCCAGCTCCAATTCCTGTGCTATTGCTCGTAGAAACCCTGCTCGCTCCGCTGGACTTGTTTTTTGATAGGCTTTAAAAGCACTTGCCGCTAATGATGCAGCCTGATCTACATCATTCGGGGTTGCCGCATAAAAGAGTTCATCCAACTCGGTATTCGTTGCCGGATTGATGCCGCGAAAAGAGTTTCCGATTGGTTTAGCGGATGAGTAACCAATGATAGACGTGCCTAGAAAAGCCATTTCAAACAGAGTATTGTGCTGGGAAAAACCCAAAATAGTAGAAATTATGCCATGTAGTGTGTTGGGTTCGTATGAAAAGACCTTTTAGTTATCACCATGTCCTCACCATTAAACTTAGTCGGCCATAGACCGTATCACTAGGAAGGGTAAATTGTCCATTTTATACCAACCCTTTTGCATACTGATTTCGACAAAATACCAGCCGGTGCAACCACCGATAAGCCTAATCGCAAGAGCATTTTTCAGGCCCGAGGAATTGGTAAAACCTATCAAATGGGGGAAGTCGAAGTAGTCGCCCTGAGGGACGTTGACTTTGATCTCTTTGAAGGGGAGATGCTCATTTTGTTGGGTGCATCGGGTTCTGGTAAAAG
>JAURGV010000264.1 GCA_030833605.1 Rhodothermales bacterium | reverse complement strand
AGAGGCTATAATGACGCCAAGTCGGGTTGAGCTATTCATGAGGTGGGTACGGATATATCACCAAAAAAGGAAGCAATGGCAGGGTCTTTGTACCTGCTTATCTCACTTAGTGATCCTGAGGTCAAAAATTGACCATCTTGAAGAAAATGAACCGAGTCGGAAATGATTTCTGCACACAGTAAATCGTGGGTGATCGCGATTGACGTAATGCCCCGCTCCGCCTGTAGTTGAACAATTAAATCAGATACCATGCGAACCGAGACAGGGTCCAGTCCCGTGGTAGGTTCATCGTACAGAATGAGTTCGGGTTCTAAAATAATGGCTCTCGCCAATGCGATGCGTTTTTTTTGCCCACCCGATAGTTCTGCAGGGTACTGGGATAGTTTTTCTGGCAATCCTACCCATTCTAGCGTCTTAAGAATGGTCTCGTCGGCTTCTTGTTGGGTGAGGTTTTTGTGTCGATCCAGAAAAAACTGAAGGTTTTCCTTAACCGTCATCGAGTCAAAAAGGGCTCCAGATTGAAAAAGATATCCAATGGATAGCCGAAGATGATCCAATTCATCTCCCCAGATGCTTTCAACGTGTTTTCCGAGCACCGTCACCGTTCCTGAATCGGGTTTTAAAAGGCCCACAATATGCTTAATAAGCACACTTTTGCCGGATCCGGACCCTCCCATCACAACCGCAGATTCCCCTTTTTTGACCTCTAAATTGATGTCCCGCAATACGTTCGTAGATCCAAAAGATTTGGAAACACCCACCATGGAAACAACGGAGTCGCCTGCAGCCGGCATGTTCGCGTTTTTATTCATTATCCAACATCTCCAAAAATGAGAATGGATAGGCGAACAATCAGCACATCGGTCAGCAAAATCAAAAGGGACGATCCAACCACAGCGCGCATGGCGGCCCGACCCACTTCGCGCGTTCCGCCGCGAACATTAAACCCGAGAAAGCAACTCACACTACCAACAATGAATCCAAAAATGGCGGTTTTCCCGGTATCAACAATGATGTCGCTGAATCGCAAGGATTCGAAAGCGGTCGAAATAAAAATGCGATAGTCCATTCCCGAAGCCAACAAAGACTCTCCATATCCGCCAAACAAGGCGATGAAATCGGTCCACATGGTGAGTACGGGAAACATGATCATACACGCTAAAACGCGGGTAATGACCAAAAAATGGAAGGGTTTTAGCGCCGCCACTTCCAGCGCATCAATTTGCTCAGTCACCCGCATAGAGCCAATTTCTGCTCCAATCCCGGCGCCAAGCCGACCGGCCAGCACCAAGCTAGTAATCACCGGCCCGATCTCTTTGATCACCGAAAGCGCCAGCATGCTGGGTAAAACGGCCTCCGCACCGAATCGTACGAGGGTGCCCCGGCTCTGCATGGCTAATACGATTCCAATGGCCAACCCGGTAATGCCGGTTAGTAAAAAACTTTTGGAGCCCACATCGTCCATTTGGCGCAATAATTCGCGTCCTTCGAATGGCTTCCGCCAAAAACGAAGAAAAGATTGCCCCATAAAGCGGCCCAAATCGCCTAATTCGGCAAGTAGACTATGAAGAGGACGGGTGGTATGTGGTTGATCGAGGCCGATAATGCTGCTGGATTAGAATGCGTGCTGCCAACGTAAGTTAACACGTAAAATGGTCCCGCGGTTTAATAAACTTAATAGGAGTTGCTGAACCAACTCGTATTCGATGGTAACCTGGGTTTGGTTCTTGTTGGTGGCATTGTTGGAATCGGTAGATGCTGACAGCGCAATAGGTTGACTAACCGACACGTACAATCGCGGCGAGACATACTTACCAGCCGTTAACGTCAAGCCTGAAAATCCAGTATGCTCGATTTCAATCACGTCCAGTCCGAGGCCGGCGCCAGCTAAGTTTTCAATCAAATCCGTCACCGGTCCCATGGCCAAACCCGCTGCGGTTTGCAGGTACGTATCACTTTGGGCGCCTGAAATCTGCAACGACGCCGCCGCCGGCCGACCGGTAGCGATGTAGGATATGATATCGGCCAACTCCATCGCAGGATCGGAGTCAAAAGAAACATCCAAGTTGTCTGGGGTGCCTTGGGCGATGAGTCGAATCGTGACTTCTTCCGTTTCTGAGCCCCTAGAAGGCACTGTGTACGACGCTTCCATGTTGAGATTGGGCGCCGCCATGGGTCCATTAAACGTTAGCTCACCTCGCTCCATTTCAAATCGTTTTCCAAACTGAATGATGCGGCTTCGTTCGGGTAAAATGGAGATGGATCCGAACACTTCCGGGTCTTCTTTGGGTTTTTTTCGGACATCTAAATCGCCTGTCAACTGGATATCAAGCTTAGGGTTAGATTTCGACCGAATCCACGTATCACGCTCCATGCGAACCGTAAAGTTTTCTAGGGCAAGGACATCGTAGGCGTCAAAACTGGTGGTGTCGGTGGCTGCAATGCGTAAGCCGAATCGCCGCTGAAGCGTGGCAAGGTCCTGTTCCGATAGGGCTAGAGGGGCAAAAGCGTCCGAGGTTGTGGCATCAGAGAGCCAGAAATCGCCTCGGTGAACAATCAAACGCCCACTAATGCGAGGGCGGTCCGTTGTGCCGCCCAATTGCATTTTGCCGCTCACCACAGCAAAGTAATCCGGGCTGTCGATGGCTTTGAAATCGTTGGCTGAAAGGGTGATGTTGTATTCCCCAAGTTTCAGATCGCGGATGTCAATGGTGCCGGACCCTTCCAACCAGCCATCTCCCGACTTCGCTCGAAGGCTATCCACGTTGATTACTTCTCCATCAAAGCGGAAATTGCCTTGGATGTTTTGAACCAACATTCCTTTCCGTTTTCCCAGTTCTGGAATGCCAAGTTGCCCCTCGGATATTTTCAATAAACCACTCCAGTTGGGTTGCTTGGACGTTCCGGAGATGAGCACCTCGCCGTTTACTTTTCCCTTAAGGGCATCGATCAATCCAGGGTCCAGTAACGATCGGATCCAATCAATGGAATACGATGTGGCGGAAAGTTGAATCTGGACCTGTTCCTCAGTTGAAAAGCCTGGGATACTGCCCGAAAGTTGGATGGACTCCTCGTTGGCATCCTTTAAGCTCGCACTCAATCGAGTGGTTGAACCGTCATAATTGAACTGGGTGTTTAGCGTGCCAACGGGTTGGTGGTAGGCGGT
>JAURGV010000263.1 GCA_030833605.1 Rhodothermales bacterium | reverse complement strand
GGTTTGTTATCGTTCGTAAATACGTATTTGACCCAGTGGATTGGCCAGCAAGCCATATACGACCTCAGAAAACGGTTGTATAGGCACATACAGTCGCAGTCGCTTCGTTTTTTCGATTCCACTCCAGTAGGCCGATTAATTACGCGCGTTACAAGTGATGTGGAATCCCTTAGCCAGGTGTTATCTGCCGGTGTGGTTACCATATTGGGCGATCTGTTTAAGATCATATTTATTGCATGGTTCATGTTTTCGTTGAACTGGAGATTGGCTCTGGTTTCGTTGAGCGTATTGCCATTCCTGATGTGGGCCACGTTTTGGTTTAAAAACCGGGTTCGAGTTGCCTATCGAGACACGCGTAAACAAGTGGCGCGCCTTAATTCGTTCTTGCAAGAACATGTGACTGGGATGAAAATCGTTCAGTTGTTTGGTCGAGAGGCCGAAGAAAAGGAACGATTCGAGGCCATAAACGATGACCACCAGCAGGCGCACATCAAGACCATCTTTTATTTCGCGTTGTTTTTCCCGTTGGCCGATCTCGTTTCTTCCGTTGCCTTGGGATTGGTTATTTGGACGGGTGGCTTAAATGCCATGTCTGGCACGTTAACGCTGGGAGTCCTCATCGCCTTCATCCAATACGTCCGCCAGTTTTTTGAGCCCATCCGAAATCTTTCCGACCAGTTCAACACGCTACAAAGCGCCATGGCCGGCGCTGAAAGGATTTTCGATCTATTGGATAAAGATGATTCTATTCCTCAATCCGACCATCCGATTGAACTGTCCGATGTTAAAGGGCGCATCGAATTTAAAAACGTGTGGTTTTCGTACGACAAGGATGTTGATCCCGCGGATGATGATGCCAAATGGATACTTCGCGATGTCAGTTTTGTCATCGAGCCGGGGCAGTCACTTGCGATTGTAGGGGCAACCGGAGCCGGAAAAACCACTATTATTAGTCTGCTGTTGCGTTTTTATGACGTCCAAAGGGGTCAGATATTGGTGGATGGGATCTCCATTTCCGAAGTAAGAATGGCCGATTTGCGATCTCACATTGGGTTGGTACTCCAGGATGTCTTCTTGTTTTCGGGAACGGTGCGAGAAAATATTTCACTGCGCAATCCCGACGTCTCTGACGAAAAAATTAGCCAAGCAGCGCGGTTAACCGGTGCGGCTCCGTTTATTGAAAACCTGGCTGGTGGCTATGATTATCAGGTCAAGGAACGGGGGATTTCCCTCTCACACGGCCAACGACAACTCCTTTCGTTCGTAAGAACGCTCGTGTACGATCCAAAGATTTTGGTTTTGGATGAAGCGACCTCGAGCGTGGATACCGAGACGGAAGAAGTGATTCAGACAGCCATGGAAACACTCATGGAAGGGCGTACTACGGTGGCCATCGCTCACCGGCTTTCTACCATCCAACATGCCGACAAAATATTGGTGATGCACCGAGGCATGGTGCGGGAAAGCGGAACGCACCAACAGTTGATCGCCCAAGAAGGACTGTACCGCAAACTGTACGAGCTCCAGTATCGCGACCAGGAAGTAGCGGCCTAAGATTAAAAAAATCCTTGCACGGTGAAACTTATTTTCTGTTCATCGTATATAGACGATAAACGATTAACAAATCTGCAATTGTATGGCTCAATCAGGCACAGAACGCTTTTCAGAAGAGCACCAACTGCTAGCTGAAATAGCAAAAGCACTTTCGCACCCGGCTCGTATCGCCATTTTGGAAGTGCTTTCCAGGAGAAACTCGTGTGTGTGTGGCGATGTGGTAGAAGAAATTCCGCTTTCGCAAGCCACCGTATCGCAACATCTGAAGGTGTTAAAGGAGGCCGGTTTGATTACCGGGACCATTGATGGCCCCAAGACCTGTTATTGTATTAACGGAAGTCGGCTTGAATTTGCAGAGTCCATTTTTCGGGAATGGTTTGAGATAACCAAAAAGAAACTATCAACCTGTTGCTAATTGAGAGGGAAATCATGAAAACAACACCAACCAGTTCATCCAACGGATGTTGTTCACCGCGTTCAGTTCAAACAGCGCCAATTCAACCACAAACAGTCCAAAACCTGTCTGTAGTCAACTTAGACGTGTCAGCGGTAGGAAATTCTGGTGCTGAGGCTGTAAAAACCATGGTCAGAAGTTCTTATGGCGAAGTCGCAAAGAAAAGCTCTGCCAAAAACAGTTCTGATTGCGGATGTGGCTGCTCCACGGACAATCCGTTTAATTTAGAAAGCTATGAAAACCTCGATGGGTACGATCCAGCCGCTGACTTAGGGCTGGGATGTGGTATTCCAACCGAATTGGCTCTTTTAGAGCCCGGAAACCACGTACTGGACCTTGGGTCCGGCGGTGGCATTGATGCTTTCATCGCGCGAAAAGCTATTGGAGAATCGGGGAAGGTAGTCGGGGTCGACTTCACTCCTGAAATGATCGCTTTAGCGCAAAAGAATGCCAGAGAATTGGGATTCGAAAACGTCTCGTTCGTCCTTGGGGACATTGAAAATCTTCCGCTTGAAAGCGATTCGTTTGATCGCATTTTAAGCAATTGCGTCTTGAATTTGGTACCTGACAAACAAGCTGCGTTTGCTGAAATGCACCGAGTGTTGAAAACAGGCGGCCTGTTTACGGTTTCTGACATAGTGACCGTTGGCGATTTACCATCAGGAATACGGGATTCTGCGGCAGCCTACGCAGGTTGCGTGGCCAGCGCGATCCCGAAAGATGAATACATCAGTCTTTTAGAGGAAACCGGATTTCAGGTGGACATCCTAAAAGATGCGCCCCTGTCGTTTACAGATGAGTATCTGCTGCAATGGGTTGGCCCACAGGAACTTGCAGCTTTTAGGGATTCAGGCGCCCAAGTGACCAGCGTGACCCTTCGAGGCAAAAAGTCTTAGTTCTGCAAGCGAATTAAAGCGGGTCTGATACCGCGGCCTTAATAAAGCCACATATCAAACGTCCGTCGATAGGACAACGTAGTAGGATGGGCGGCGCCCAAAACGGTGAACAACGCGACACCAAGTTTTCGGGCGCCGTCATCATCTAGATATCGATTGACTTTAAGGACCTCTATGAGGAGCGGTAAAGCCAACGCTGGTTTGCCATCTCGAATGGCTTTCACAGCCTTGAGGTAGTCTGCGAATCCTTTTTCGTTCTCCAAAGACTCC
>JAURGV010000262.1 GCA_030833605.1 Rhodothermales bacterium | reverse complement strand
TCAACTTCAATAAAAACGAAGCCGAAGGTGTCGAAACCGATTGGAAGTCCACCACACTTTTAGTGCTGGCCATCACCCTACACAACATACCCGAAGGCCTCGCTGTGGGTGTCGCCTTCGGGGCCTTTGCCGCAGACATTGATGGAGCTGGCTTGGGCGCGGCCATCGCTCTAGCTATTGGTATTGGTATTCAAAACTTCCCGGAAGGCATTGCCGTTAGCTTTCCCTTGCGCCGAAAAGGCGTTTCCCAAGGCCGTAGCTTTTGGTTTGGGCAGCTTTCTGCCATTGTGGAGCCCGTAGCCGGCGTAATAGGCGCCATTGCGGTGATGTACATGCAGCCCGTACTTCCTTTCGCTCTAGCCTTTGCCGCTGGCGCCATGATCTACGTCGTCGTAGAAGAAGTAATCCCAGAAACCCAGCGAGACCGCTACACGGACGTCGCCGCCCTTGGATTTATTGGCGGTTTTATCGTTATGATGTGTTTGGATGTGGCTTTAGGGTAAAGGGGGAGTAAGGGTTGAATGGCGCTTCGCCCTGGTTATTTGGTGGGTTCGTTTATTCGCTGACTTTCTTGCCAAGATTCAAGCGCAGCGAAGTACTGGCAAAGCTCACACCTGCACAAATGACTAAACGTTTAAGCAAAATGGGTTCGAAACAAACAGGAGCTTTCCCAACCTCACAGCTACAGTGCGAAGCGTGTGTGTTCTCTAGTTAAACAGCTTTAAAATGTCATTTCCGTTGACGAGCACCAACAAACCGAGAAGCAAAATGAATCCCGCCATCTGAGCAATCTCCATAACACGAGTGCTCGGCGCCCTGCCCGTTATCATTTCAATCACAACAAAAACGGCATGACCGCCATCCAACGCTGGGATCGGTAGAACATTTAAAAAGCCCAGTGCTAGGCTTAAGAATGCCGTAAAGCTCCAGAATCGATACCAGTCCCACTCTGTTGGATATTGCTTCATGATGGTGATAAAACCGCCAGCCTCCTTGTAAGCGCCTGTTTCGGGCTGAAACATCATTTTTACCTGACGCACATAGAAATCCAATTGGCTCGTCGCTTTTTCCCAGCCGGCTCCAACTGCAGAAAACCCGCTGTACTTGACATTGGTTAATGGGAAAAGAGTGCTCAAATCATCTTGCCAGTAAACCCCTATACGGCCGCTGTCTGAAACCATAAAGTGTATTTCACTCACCTCTCCTTCGCGCTCATATTGGAGAGAGACCTCTTTTCCTGCATAGGCTGGAATAGAGTCCAAGAATTGATCAAAGTAAGGCATGTTATGGCCATTCAGACCTGTGATCTTGTCCCCTACTTCCAAGCCCGCCGCCATCGCAGGGGAGTCCTCTGTGAACGCTTTCACATAATATGGAACCCTTGGAAACATCCATGGCGTTTTTTCCTCAATAGCTTGCTTTACGAAGGAGGCCGTAATCGGCACTTTTAAGGTTTCCAAACCCCGCTTAACGGTCATTTCCTTGCCGCTACTAAGCAATATTTCAACATTTACGTCATTAAATCGCTCAAGCTCCTTTCCGTCTACTGCCAAAATTTTATCCCCCGTTTGAAGGCCTAGTTCCTCACCAAGTTCATTCACCCACACCCCGTCATTCAGGCTTGAAGTCGCCACATAGCTATCGCCGTAATAGGCCATCATGCCGGCATAGATGGCAATTGCCACGATGAAATTTACCGTTACTCCCCCTAAAAGAATGATTAAACGCTGCCAAGCTGGCTTAGATCTGAATTCCCAAGGTTTTGGGGGCTCTTTCATTTGGTCAGAGTCCATGGACTCGTCCACCATGCCGGAAATTTTCACATAACCTCCCAAGGGCAGCCATCCAATTCCGTATTCCGTCCCTCGGAATTTCTTTTTTACCAAAGAAAACCAAGGATCGAAGAAGAGGTAAAATTTTTCTACTCGCGTTTTAAACGCAATGGCCGGTAAATAATGGCCGAGTTCGTGGAGCACTACCAACAAAGACAGGCTCAAGACGAATTGTAAAATCTGTATGGTCATAAGAATTGCCTGCGAAGGTACAATACCTGCTTAACTTGTACCCAATATGAAGCACCGTGTCAATGGAACGAAAATCGTGCCGAACCAACTCGCCTCAGAGGTAAAGATTACAGCCCTAGGAGGGCGTGAATACCGTATCGAAAAAGCAGGGCGCAATTACCAAGCATTCCTGGTTTCAGAAGATGTTTTGGAGAAAACCAGCACTTGGTGGATCGACGGCTATACGTACGAAGTACAGTCCTTGAGCGAAATGGACGAAAAACTAGAGGCCATGGGTGTTGGCGCGAGGCCTAATAGCGGCATCCAAACGTTAAAAGCTCCCATGCCCGGCATGGTGCTTTCCATCCCGGTCCAAGAAGGCCAGGCCGTTTTCAAGGGCGACACCCTTGTCATACTAGAGGCCATGAAGATGGAAAATGCCTTGAAAGCACCGCACGACGCAGTTGTTGGTAGCATAAAAGTACAAGCAGGAAAAGCCGTAGAAAAGGGAACTGTACTTCTTTCCTTCGCGGAATAAAGTGTTTTAAACGCATTGCTCGAGCAGGCAAACAAGGCAAACCCTTCAACCCTTTTACTCTTTTAGCCTTCAGCTCTGTTATTCAAAGTTTTGAGCAAAAAAAAAGCGCGCCCAAAATTGGGCGCGCTTCCGTTTTAAGCGCTAAGCGCTTTTTAACGTTTAGAAGTTGATGCGAACACCACCGTTCCAGTTGCGTGGCAAGCCCAAGAACACTTCTGCGTCATCCGCAGAGTGTGTCTTGTCGCCGTACGCATTGTAAGCAGAGTTGTCCGTAGCATCCTGGATATAAACGGCATCCGTTAAGTTGAACACGTGTGCAAAAACATCCATAGTCACCCCATTGAAGTCGATGGGCAAACGGTAGTTCAAGTTCAAGTCAACAACGCTGAAAGAAGGCACCTGCCAAGACTCTTGCGTATCAGAGGCATCCGTCCGTCCGAATACGTTCCAATCCGCGTAGTACTTAGAGTAGTTGCGGTACGTCAATGTAGCATTCAAGTTTTTCACACCTGTATAAGAAACAACCACAGCTTGCTGATTTTGAGGAGCGTCACCTACGTGCAAGCCCTTCAAATAGTAGTTTACTTGGGTGGTTACAGGAGAACCTGAAGAGTAGTCTGTGTACTCCCCGGAAACGTCG
>JAURGV010000261.1 GCA_030833605.1 Rhodothermales bacterium | reverse complement strand
TGTAGCCAAACCTAGAAACAGGTCTGTTCCATCCATATTTAGGCCTAAATGTGGTCCAACTTTAAGCCCTTGTGCTTGCGTTGTAGGTACTGATACAACAGCTACCAAAGCAAGAAGTGCAATACCTGCGATTACTTGTTTCATGTGTTTGGTCTATAAAAGTGATAAAAGGGTTCACGATATTTGTGTGTAATATATACATTTAACACGTGAACAGTAGTCAGGTAATAATAATTCAGCCTAGCCGTCGAAATACTTTCCATTTCTTAGGGGCCATTTGGGTATGTGTCCTTTTATTTGGCATGCCTTCTAGGGCGAATGCACAGGTCGTTACGCCCGCGTCGTCCATTCAAAACGCGGATTTTGCATTTGGGATGGACACGGAAGTGGGTATCGTTCGATTCCAAAATTCAAATGGAAACGGCGAACGGTACCTCTCTTCTGTACTAGCGCCGTCTTTTATGTATAAAGACTGGTCGGGTGGGCTCCGTTTGCGCTTCCGGTGGAATGGGAAAGGCCTGCGCGATGAAGACTACGATAGCGCATCCGACTATTTAAGTATTCTGCGATTCGCGCAGTACCAGGAAAAAGACGATGAGGGATACTTTGCACGATTAGGAGACGTAGATGATGCGCGGATCGGATATGGTCAATTTATTAACCGGTATCGTAACACCCTGAGCTTAGATGAACCTCGGACCGGTCTTTTGCTCGACTATATCGATAAAAACTATAAGATCGAGGGCCTATGGTCCAATTTGGCTACCCCTGAGGTGTACGCTGTTCGGGCTGCATTCAGTCCATATCTGGAAGGCTCCTTACTTCAAAAACAAGGCATCTCGGTTGGGGTCACGCTGGCAGGAGATTTTAGTGAGGATGCCCGATGGGAAAATAAATATGCAAACGGGCTCCCCTTTTTCCTCGAAACCGCCCCAAAAGGGGCCGATTCATTGGGCCTAGGTATCGGAAAACTACACGCGCCGTTAACCATGTTAGCCTTTGACGCCGGTTTACCCATTCGCGGAACGCAGCTCGATCACTTGGAAGGGTACGCAGAGCTTTCCAACATTTTTGGGTTTGGAAGTGGCCTTGGCCTTGGAATAGAAGCCCGTCATCAGCTAAAAAACACCCGAATCAATGCGTGGTTCGAACAACGCATTCTCGGCAACGAGTACGTCCCCTCCTATTTCAACTCCCGGTATGAAGTAGAGCGGCTAACCACTTCAACGGTGACCCTGGCCAACGGTATCGAATACGAAGTCGTTAATTCTAAGCGTAACCGATTAAAAAGTAGAGATAAACTGGAGTTTGGGTCGTTTATTGCCATGGAATTTCGATTCAAAGCCAAATACCGCCTGAAATGGAGCCTTGAAAATTCCTGGAGCCGTAAAGAAAGCGGATGGTTTGAAATTGATTTCCTGGTCGCTGACCCTGACCTTCCGTTTCAATTTCGGTACGTTTTCGACCGAATCAACATGAACTCTTTAAATGACATATTATATGGACCTAATTCGAATGGCCTGCTTCGATTAGAATTAGCTTACAAGTTCAGAGAGCATGTTCTTCTGGGATTCAGCTATCGTCAAAGTTTTGAAAGTGTTGAAAAATTTGGACGCCCAATTGGTCATCGAAAACGAACGAGTATTCAGCCAAGCATTATTCTCAGGCTTTAACAAACAGCTTTTAAGTACCTATTCCTCCTTTACACCGACCCCAACCCGTATGAATCGTTCCCTTATCGCATTTCTTGCCCTGATAATCGCCGTTTTCCCAGCCTCGGCACAACAATTTGGTGGATCAGTCTTGGTCCATGGTTCTACCGTTTTAGCGGGCGATGGGCAAAGCCAAACGCATCCAGGCGTGGTGTATGTTTACCAAAGGGATGAGAATGGTACATGGCAACCTACGGATCGCATCAAAGCGCCTCAGTCAAGTGAGAACATGACGGCTGACGGGTTTGGGTCCTCGGTAGCGGTGAGTGGCAACACCCTATTGGTCGGTGCCCCTAAAGCCAATGCGGCCTATGTTTTCCAAAAAGGCAACGCCGGCTGGACTTACCAATCCACCATTCAGGGTGAAGAAGGATTTGGAGGCGAGGTTGCCTTGTCCGATCGGTTTGCAGCCGTAGCTATAAAGGGTTCTACCGAAATAAAAGGCAAAATATGGGTTTATGACGTCGCTGTCGATCCAAATCAGTGGGTTGAACAATTCGTTCATGAAGAAGAGTTCGATGAAGGAGGAAGTTTATTAGGCGCTTCGTTGGCCATATTGGACCATTATGTTTTTGCAGGCATGCCTGGATCAGGATCAGGAGCCGGGTCCGTTCTCGTTCTACAGCAAAATGAAGAGGGAGCTTGGAGTTCTAAAGGAATCCTCCCCGAAATGGATTCAAAAAGTGGCGACGATGCTGGTCGTGTACTTGCTGCAAACCAGAACCGATTGGCTGTCGGCGCACCTGGATTTGGAAGTCGAAGCGGAACGGTTTGGCTTTTTTCTGTTGTGGACGGCCGAATCAAATTGGACACGCGCCTTTCCCACTTTGCACCGAACAGAAATGACCAGTTTGGTTCTTCCATATCACTTTCTGGGACGGAAGTTTGGATAGGAAGTCCGGGTGAAGGAGGAAGGGACGGTTTTGGGGCCATACACAAATTCTATTTAGATGAAACGGGCGACGTGCTTTCCACGTCAAAACTCCTGTTTTCAGGACTAAAAGCGGGCTCTTCAGTGGGTTCGTCCGTTGCATTCAACGATCAGGTCGCCGCCATTGGAGCCTCGGGTATTGATAACCGCGCTGGTGGTGTGCTTCCCTTCCAATTGTCGGACGGTAAATGGGAGCAAGGCAATACGGTATTTGATGACACCGAAGGATACGCATCCATGTCTGGTGAGCTTTTAGAATGCGAAAATGACCTCGCCGGTGACTTTCCTTGCAAGGATGTGGATTTAACCTCATTTGTATCCATGGAAGATTTGGGAGCCGACCGAGGAATTCGGACCAATGACCTATGGGGATGGGAAGATCCAGAAACGGGTCGTGAATACGCCATTGTTGGATTGTCCAATGCAACATCGTTCGTTGATGTGACCGATGTGTTCAATCCACGCTATTTGGGCATCCTTCCTATGCCAGCGACGGCAAATATTAGCGTTTGGCGCGATATGAAGGTGTACAAGGATCATGCGTACATCGTTGCTGATGGCGCCGGACAACACGGAATGCAGGTTTTTGACCTTCG
>JAURGV010000260.1 GCA_030833605.1 Rhodothermales bacterium | reverse complement strand
AGACGGTACATCATTCATCGATGTAACCAATCCTGGTGCTCCGATTTACTTAGCCAACTTGCCAATGACGGAAGGAGCAAATTCGGCGATTTGGAGAGACATGAAGACCTACAAAGATCACGCATTCATTGTGGCAGACGCATCGGGCCAACATGGTATGCAGGTATTTGATCTAGGTCGTCTTCGCGCTCTGGATGGTTCAAATCCACCAACCTTGAAGCCTGATTATACCTACGACAAAATTGCAAGTGCTCATAACATTGTGATCAATGAGGAAACGGGTTTTGGGTATTCGGTAGGTTCGAGCTCAGGCGGCACCACATGTGGCGGCGGATTGCACATGATAGACCTTCGCGATCCTAAAATGCCGACTTTCGCAGGTTGTTTTGCTGACACCAAAACAGGTAGAAGTGGAACAGGTTACTCCCACGACGCCCAATGCGTTGTGTACGCTGGACCTGATTCTGAGCATGCAGGCAAAGAAATTTGCTTGGGTTCAAACGAAACAGCACTTTCCATCGCCGACGTGACCGATAAAAACAACTCTGTCCCAATTTCGATGGTTACCTATCCTAATGTTGCTTACGCGCATCAGGGATGGCTTTCTGAAGATCATGAGTATTTCTACATGAACGATGAGGGTGACGAGCCCCAGCAGTTGGTAGAAGGCACCCGTACGTTGGTATGGGATGTACGTGATCTTGACGAACCCGTTTTGGTTACGGAATATATCGCGACCACCAAAAGCACAGACCACAACTTATACATCAAAGACAACTTGATGTATCAATCCAACTACGATTCCGGCCTTCGCATTATTGATATTTCAGATCGTGCGAATCCTGTTGAAGTTGGTTTCCTTGACAGTACACCTAATGGTGGAATGGGATCATGGAGTAACTATCCGTACTTCAAATCCGGCGCAATCGGGTTTACGTCGGGTGGTGAAGGCTTCTTTATGATTCGCAAGCAAGATCAGGGATTGTAGGTCTTCAAATGAGTTATTCGGTGGTTTATAGCTTTTGAGCAGTGACCATCCGTGAATTAGTAGGGGCGCGGGGTGATTTTCAATCACCCCGCGCCCCTACCTTTTTTGCCCACTCCCAATGAAGACAGCCGATTTCCTTGGTAGGCTAGGGATCGGGCTACTGCACAAGAAGAAGCGACTTACGCTTCATCGCCAAATAATCGTTCAATTCTGTTGTCAGGGACCATCCACATTACCGCGACCGCCAAATAGGCCGCCATCGCGACCCAACCATTCCAGAATGCCAAAGGAATAGAAATCACGTAAACCACGACAGAGACCATGCCCTTGACGTCTTTACCAGCGCTGTCGCCAAAATTGAGTCTTTTGCATGACCTTTGACCAAGGCTTTGCTTAATACGAAATACGCTCTTTACGGTAGACAGCACGCATGTTTTTGGGTTGTCTGATAAAAGCGGTGAATTGGAATGGTGGAAGTCGCCACTAAATGGAGTGGGAGCCGCAACTATGGTCACAAATGGAGGCGAAATGCTCCGAAATGGAGCCACACCGTCTCCAGACGGCAAGTATTTGGTACATACCGACTACGACGATCATCTTTGGATCGTTGACCTGAGTACAGGGAAGACTGCCAAAATTGCTGAAGCCTCGGTTTCCAACGGTGTGGGATGGTCTCCCGACAGCAAGTTTGTGGTCTATTCCAAAGCTGGGCCAAGCATGTTGTCCGAATTGCATGCGTACGACATTACCTCTCGAAAAACCGCGCAAATTACCAGCGACCGTTTTTCGGATAGCAGCCCACAGTTTTCAGAAGATGGGAATTGGTTGTTTTTCACGTCTAGTCGTACATGGAATTCTTCCGTCGGAAGTCCGTGGGGGGAACGAGCACCGCAACCTCATTTTGAAAACAAAACAAAAATGTACGCCATCCCTTTGCGTACCGGCCTTCGGTTAGCCACGACTCCTAAATCTGAAACGGATACGGAGAAAACGGTAGGGGAAGCCATCCAATGGGATTTAGGACACCTCATTCAAGAGTTACCCATCCCGGCGGGGTCTATTTCGATGATTGGTGTAAATAAGGACCGTGTTTTTTATCGAGATGAAGGAGATCTCTTTGCGTTAGACCTGAAACCAGAAAGCAAACCAATCAAAATTTTAGAAGGCGGAGGCCAGGCTTCATTATCTGGAAATGGAAAGAAGATGCTGGTTCAAAAAGGCTCGAAAATCCACGTTATTAGCGCTTCATCGGGCAAAGATGCGACACTAAATAGTGAGAATGAAGTCGATCTTTCCAATTGGAAATTTGCGGTAAGTAAGCGTGCCGAATGGAATCAGATTTATGGGGACATGTGGCGACTGCATCGCGACTATTTCTGGGATCCGAACATGGGTGGCGTGGATTGGGAGGCCATGCGAACGAAATACTCCGTTTTGCTACCCCGAATTGGTTCAAGGGAAGAGTTGGCCGATCTCCAAGGCATGTTGGTTTCTGAACTCTCTATTCTTCATTCCAATGCGGGAGGAGGCGATACCCGCCAAGGCGAAAACAAAGTAACCGTAGCTGGTTTAGGCGGTGAGTTCAATCGGGATGTGAAGACCGGTGGTTTTAAATTGGTTAAAATCTATGAATCCGATCCGGATTTGCCCGACGAAAGAAGCCCGTTGCTCGATCCCAATATTCAGCTTGCTGTCGGTAGCATTATAGTGAGCGTTAACGGTCAGTCCTTGAAAGAAGCGTTGAATGTAGGTCAGTTATTGGTAGATCAGGCTGGCAAACAGGTGGTATTGCATGTCCAAGAGGCCAATGGAAAGGATCGGCATGTAACCGTGGTACCCATTTCAGGGGGACAGGAAGCAAGCTTACGCTACCATAGTTGGGAATACACGCGAAGGCTGGCAGCCGCTAAACTGAGCGATGGAAAAGTAGGATATGTACATCTCCGAGCGATGGGAAGCGGGGATATTGGCCAATGGACCCGTGAGTTTTACTCGCAAACCCATAAACAGGGGATGATTATTGATGTTCGTCATAATAACGGCGGAAATATCGACTCTTGGGTTTTAAGCCAGCTCCTGAGAAAACCGTGGGCGTATTTCAAAGGACGTGCCGGGGATGTTTCGCCAAACATGCAATTTGCATTTGGGGGGCATTTGGTCATTTTAGTTGATGAACGCTCGGCTTCAGACGGAGAAGCGGTAGCCGATGGATTTCGCCGATTGGGTCTTGGAAAGGCCATTGGTATGCGCACGTGG
>JAURGV010000025.1 GCA_030833605.1 Rhodothermales bacterium | reverse complement strand
AGTCTCCGAGCCCTTTCATTCCTCTTTTCTTTTCTCATTTTTGTAGGGATTTCTTCTGCCCAGACCCCCGTTCAACCGGGCGCTGCCAGTAGGGGACCCTTAGGAAATCCTGAAATTGTCGAAATTCTCGGTATCTCCGTAGAAGGAACGGCCGACGAATACACCAACAGCTTTATACAGCAAACTTCCCGTTTGACCATTGGTCAAAAGTTAACGCTGCCTGGTGATCCGGTACTTGCAGATGCTATTCGTTCGATTTACCGACTGAGCACCTACGAAGATGTCCAGATTCTTCAGGAAAGACGCGTCGGTAGTGGCGTTTACTTAGTAATTAAAGTACTTGAGGTGCCCAAGCTAAAGGCGTACGAATTTAAGGGGATTAAAAAAGGCCATGCCAAAGATCTTCAGAAGGAAGTACCGTTGGTGACACGCGGCCCAGTGCATGAAAGCGCCATTGCACGCACCGTTCAGGTGATTGAGGAGTTTTACGCCAAAAAAGGGTACCCACTGGCAACGGTTGACCTGACCAGAGAACGACACGAAGACAATACCATGTCGCTGACGTTTGATATTGACAGAGGAAATAAAGCTCGAGTACGGTCGATTGTCGTTACGGGTAATGAGGGCCTCAGTCAAGCGGCCATAGTAAAGGCCATGAAAACCAAGCCTAAGTCGGGTTGGCGTTTTTGGCGCAGTGGCAAGCTAGATCAGGCCGAATACGATAAGGATATGGCCCGTGTTGTAGATAAATACAACGAAAAAGGGTATTACGACGCTCAAGTGCTTCGCGATTCAGTATTGATTGTAAATGCTGAAACAGGCAAACCTTCGATCGAAATCCAAATTGATGTACGTGAAGGCCCTCAATACCATATTCGGGATGTCAAGTGGGAAGGGAATACCTTGTATGAAGATGCATTGCTGTCCCAACGACTGGGCTTTACAAAAGGAGACGCCTACAATTCGAAGCAACTGCAGACCAATTTGTACGGCGCCGGAAAAGATGATGACGTATCCAGCTTGTATTACAACGCAGGGTACATGCGCTTTGGCGTACAGCCAACTATTTCCGTAGAAAACGACAGTTTAGACCTGAAGTTTGAGATATTTGAAGGCGAAGTTTACTCCATCGGCAATATCGACATTGCAGGGAATGTTAAAACGAACGACCACGTGGTTCGGCGCGAATTAACCACCGTACCTGGTAGAACGTTTAGCCGTAGCCAGATTCAAGAATCTATTCGTCGCCTCATTCAGCTTAATTACTTTACGCAGGAATCGTTAGCGGCAGGACCTGGAATTGATATCCGGGAAGAATCCAAAACCGTCGATCTAAAATACAACTTGGAAGAAACGGGAACGGATCAGCTAGAATTATCCGGTACGTGGGGACGATTCGGTCTCATTCTTCAATTACGGTTCAACTTCAATAATTTTTCCGCGCAAAATCTGTTCAAGAAAGATGCATGGAAACCTCTGCCAGCAGGCGATGGGCAGCGTTTATCCGTTGGAATTCAAACCAACGGGCGTCGTTACCAACAGTACTCGCTTTCGTATACAGAGCCTTGGTTTAAAGGAAAACCTCGTCCAGTTGGGTTTTCGACCTCGTTTTCTCGCATTTCTGGGTTCACCGTCCTCGACGATGGCAGTGGTGGGGAGCTACTTACCTTTTCCCAGAACGTGTTTTTCAGTCAGCGATTGAAGAAACCTGACCCGTGGTTCAGTTTTTCATCTACGATTGGGTATCAGTTCTACAACAACAAAGAATGGATTTCTACGCTTCCTTATGGGATAAGCCAGCAAATTACATTCAAACAGGCGCTAACGAGGGACAATACAAATCATCCGTTATTCCCAAGTGTAGGCTCTAAGTTTGCGTTCTCTTTGGAGATTGCTCCTCCGGTTGGGGACCTCATTCAGTACCACAAATGGAGATTGTCCAACTCGTGGAATACTCCCATCCTGAACAAAGTGTCATTTGGACTGTCGTTTGACTATGGGTTTATTGGATCACTGGACAAACGCGATGTGGCCTTTGAACGCTTTATTGTGGGTGGTTCACCGTTCGAGACTCAAGGATTCTACTCGTTTTTCGGGAAAGACATTGTTTATCTCCGCGGCTATCCGCTCGGAGCTCTCGGACCTAGAAGTGCCGACAACGACCCATTTGGGGGTAAAATCCTGAATAAATACACCGCTGAATTGCGCTGGATGGCCATTCAGACCGAGCAGCTACAGGCGGCGCCTTATGCCTTTATCGATGCTGCTAACTCCTGGGATTCATTTAAAAGTTACAATCCAACCGACGTTTATCGTTCTGCAGGGTTCGGAATGCGCTTTTTCCTACCTATTTTGGGAATGGTCGAAATGGCTTATGGATATAACTTTGATCCTTTCGAAGCGATTAACACTAAACATGACGGTTCCAAAAAATGGACGTTTCAGTTTAGTTTAGGTCAAGGGTTCGGACAATAATCCGTTCTATAGTCCACAAAATTATACATCTGATTTCTCATCGACATGCGGACCGAGGTTAGAAAAATGAAGTCTTTAAAATGGAGCGCCTTTTCGTTTACAGCGATGGTTTTCATGTTGCTTGCGATGCCTGCGTCGGCGCAGCAGAAAATAGGATACGTAGACTCCGATTTCATTCTACAAGCCATGCCGAACTATGCTACGATACAGCAGCAGTTGGATCGAATGGCAAGTGATTGGCAGAAAGAATTGGACGAGATAAAAAAAGACCTAGACGGGCAATTTCGCGATTATCAGGCTAGAGAGCTGCTTTATACCAGCGAAGAGCGCCAACGCCGCCGGGATGAAATTGTACGAGCTGAAGAGGATTTGGAAAGACTTCGGGTTAAATATTTTGGTCCAGAAGGGGATATATTCCTCGAGCAAGAAAAGCTTATGAGACCACTTCAAGAAAAGATATTGCAGGCCATTGAAGACGTAGCGACAGCCGAAGGATACGACTACGTTTTTGACACAGCGGGAGAGTTCCTGTTTATGTTTAGACGGGCCCAATACGACCTATCTGAAAACGTTTTGCTAGAACTTGGCATAGACGTTGCAGGTAGTGTTCGACAGACGCCATCAACAAGTAACTAATCGCACGCGGTCACAAAACTGATCGGTTGTGCATCCAACAACAGACATGAAAAATAGAAATTTTGGTTTCCTCATTGTAGCATTGATGCTGGGCCTAAGTGCGAGTGTAGTGCAAGCGCAAGGACTCAAAGTTGGGTATGCGGATCCGGAAATCATTATCACGTATATGCCGGCTTATGGTCAGGTGCAAAATCAAATTGCGGTAGAATACCGCACAAGCCAAGAAGCCCTACAGGCAATGGCTGCAGATTTTCAGGAACGCGTGGAAAAATATCAGAAACAGCAGCCTTTGCTTTCTGCTGAGCGCCAAGCAGAGCGTGAAGCTGAGCTAGGAAAGTTGCAAGGTGAAATCCAGGATGCGGCCGCGAAAAAAGACGAAGAACTTAATTTGCGTCAAGAAGAGCTCATGGCACCGTTACTGAAAAAAGTACAAGACGCCATTGATGTTATTGCAAAAGCAAAAGGATTGGATATCGTAATCCGTTCTCCTGCATTGCTTTATGTCAATCCTGATAAGATTGTGAACATCAATATCGACATTGCGAAATCGCTCGGTATTGAAATTGATGATGCTGCGGCTTCATCAAACTAAACGTCCGTTTACATTGGAACGGTTAAAGGCGGGGGCCTCAAAGAGGCCCCCGCCTTTACTATTTTCCCGCACCCGCATTTATTTTACGGATATTCCAAAGGGATATTGGTTGATAAACGTACATTAGCCCTGTGTCGCTTCGACAGGATCCGTAGAATCTTTTGAAATGGAACGATGAGCACTCAGAACGCACCAGAGAATATTGTTAGAGTCACTACGCGGACGCTTCAGGAATTAAAGCAGTCCGGTATTCCCATTGCCATGCTCACGGCTTACGATTATACGTCGGCCAGAATACTGGACGCCTCGGGAATCGATGTTATTTTGGTTGGCGACTCGGCTTCTAATGTAATAGCAGGACATGAAACCACCTTGCCGATCACACTGGACCAAATGATTTATCATGCACAGTGTGTGATAAGGGGAGTAGTTCGAGCGTTGGTGGTGGTTGATTTACCGTTTGGCTCGTATCAAGGAAACTCTAGGGAGGCATTGTCCTCCGCGATTCGGGTGATGAAGGAGTCTGGTGCCCATGCCGTCAAATTGGAAGGCGGGAAAGCCATCGTCCCCACCGTTGAAAGGTTGATTGAATCGGGTATTCCGGTAATGGGGCACTTGGGGCTAACGCCTCAGTCTATTTATCGGTTTGGGACCTATCAGGTTCGCGCGCAAGAGGTTGATGAGGCCGAAACATTGAAAATAGATGCCAAACTGCTTGAAGAAGCGGGCTGTTTTGGGATCGTGTTGGAAAAGATACCTGCCGATCTAGCTCGTGACGTATCGAAATCACTCGCCATTCCAACCATTGGAATAGGCGCAGGACCGCATTGTGACGGGCAAGTTCTCGTTACGCACGACGCGCTTGGGCTCACCACCGACTTTAATCCGCGATTTGTCCGTCGGTACGCGAAGCTGGATGAACACATCACCGCATCGGTTCATCAATACATTGCGGACGTGAGATCTCGATCTTTTCCATCGGATGACGAAAGCTATTAGACCATTTATTACTGATTGAACTGCTCATGAGTGTTAACAGGCCCTTGATTTTGATAAGCAATGACGATGGCATAGAAGCCGCTGGTATCTTGTCACTTGTTGCTGCCATGGATGGGTTGGGAGATATTATTGTCGCTGCCCCTCTGAATGAGCAGAGCGCTGTGGGGCATGCTATAACCATGAGAGATCCTGTCCGTGCTCGGCCGTGGCCTTTTCGTGGTCCTTCTGGGCAGATTACGGCATACGCTATTTCAGGTACCCCAGCCGATTGTGTGAAGCTAGCCATGGATAAGCTGGTCCCACGAACGCCCGACTTGGTGGTTTCTGGCATTAACCATGGGCCCAATACGGCCGTCAATGTGATTTACTCTGGAACGGTCAGTGCCGCTACTGAAGCCTCTATTCTCGGGATTCCAGCGATTGCCTTTTCGTACTGTAGATGGGGCGGCGGAGATTTTGAAGCGTCTGGAAGAATCGCGAGGAAAATAGCCGAAAGGACTTTGAAAGGAGGCCTTACTCCCGGATTGTTGTTGAACGTAAACATTCCTGACTTACCACTTTCGGACATCAAAGGGCTCATGATTACCCGCCAAGCCAAATCGAAATGGGAAGAGTCCTTCGCGGAAAGAATGGACCCGTTTAATCGACCCTATTATTGGCTTTCAGGCAAGTTTATCAACCTGGATTCGGGAGATAAAACGGATATTGCCGCTGTAGAAGCCGGTTTTGTTTCGATAACACCGATTCAACACGACCTTACTGCCCATCAGGCTATCTCGGACCTAGAAGAATGGGATTGGAGTTAAACCGCACAACTCAAGCACAGGCGGATCAGAAATTAAACTAGAGCAGCTTTCGAATAACTAGAGGACTATGGGACACGTTAACGTATCACTTGAGAAACAGACAGCCGATTTTCATTTCCGAGCCTTTAATGCGAACGGAAACTTCGTTGATATTGACGATGCAACCGCCTACGAAGATGGCAAAGGCAACGGCGTTGGGCCCATGCAGTTACTCGTGATGGCCATAGGCGGCTGTAGCGGGGTAGACATCGTATCCATCCTTCAAAAATCGAGACAAAATTTTACTTCCTTTCGTATCGAGGTAGATGGCTATAAGCCAGATGGCGTTTCACCGTCCGTGTTTGAACGCATTGATGTTGCGTTTCATTTTGAAGGAGACTTGGATGAAACCAAAGTGAGGCGATCCATTGATCTGAGCCTCGGAAAGTATTGTTCTGTTGCCAGAACCCTCGAGAAAACGGCTAAAATCTACTATACGTTTACAATTAACGGTCAAAAGTTTGAAGGAACGCTGCTTTAGATTAAGCAGCCTTGTCTCCCGAACTTTTAATAAGCCGAAGCCCAGGATAAGTCTGAACGGTTGATTCGGTAACTGGACCAAACTCCCTGAGCGCCAAATTAAGGGCGTCTGCGAGTTCTGTGCTTGAAAGCGATTGGTCTTGGATCACCGTTTTTATGGTAACTCGTGTTTGAATGGCATCTAGATCCGTAAATTCAATATAGACGTTCTTTGGAGCGCCATCCGGTGCGTGAAGCGCGCAAATGTCCGACGCGATCATGCGAATCGAGCGCAAATTGGACGTTCTTGCTACTACAATTTCAATCGTTTCACTTCTAACGGATTGGGGCTTGCTGCGAACGATAGACAGTTTCGAAAGCGCCCACGGCGTAAGCGAAATAAGCTTGCCATTTTGGAGTTTTAGAAATACGGTGTGAATCCCAACCCGCTCAATTTTGGCCACCGCTTGCTGATATTGGATCCAAATCCCCGGCTTTAATCCCCTGAGGAGCGTTAAATACGCGATGGCAAGCATGTTTTTGTATTGCTCACTCGATTCAATAGACACTGAGATGCCCGCCAAGCAAAGAGCCGTGGAAAGGCCACCCAGCGGTCCAAGCAGGACGCACATTGCGGTGACTAAAACGACGTATGCCGAAGTTTGCCGATAAGCCCAGATCCAACCGGGTTTGCTAATCTGCAAAATTTGTGATTCTTGTCTCTCGGAGTGCTGGCGAATTACCGCTTCAATTGCTGTGAGGAAGAACAATACAGAGAGGATCAACATCAAGACATAAAATGGCCTGCTGTACACTTCTGTATTAGAATTCGGTCGGACGTTTAGATAAAATGGTACCGTGACCAAGCCTCCACGACGGAATGCCGATTTTTGAACAGCAGATTCCTTCAATTGGGCGCGCCAATCCTGATTCTTTCCTTGTAAGCCACGTTCCGAGCCCAGCTCTCGCCCAGATGAATGTCCTTCGTATAAATGAGCCGAGTCTTTGTCCTTTTCAGAATCAAAAGATTGTTTGGACGGCGTGGTAGTAGGAGCGGCTGCAGCCCGGGGTGCTTCTTTAATGGAAAGGGAAGATGACTTAATAATTCGAAGCTGTTTTTTTACGGGGACTACTTCAAATTCAACGGTATTGCTTTTCCCAGCTTCGGCTTTAACGTCAATTGAACCTGGCGCAAGTCGTTGGTGCGCAAGGATATTGGCGCTTACAATTCGAGTAGTATATGACCCGCTTGAAAGCTGACTGAATCTGAAATATCCATTTTCGTCCGTTCTAGTCCGGAACTGGTGGGTCTCACTTGAGATTTCAACCACGGCAAGTTGAAGGCCTCCAACTTTTACAAGGCGGTCGCTGGTGTTGCCGAAAAGCTTAGATTGCGTGCCTTCGTGCGAGAATACCGAGACATGACCTGATACTTCTGCAGCAGGGCTAACGGTGATCACTAAATCAGTGCCTTGGAAGTCAGTCGGCGCTAATTCAAGCGGGAAGGCTTTGGTCGTGACTTTACTGTATCCAATAGAGCGCTGATCCAGTCGAAGGAATTCAGAGCGATCCAATTTTCTCGGAAGGGCGAAAAAACCGTCCTTATCGCTCAGGGAGATCGATTCTCCAAGGAAAAGAAGTACGTCCGGTATTGGTTCACCGGTTGAGAGGTCAATTATCTGGCCTTTTAGTATGGTGCTTTCCTGGTCTCCTTTCGCAAAAGGCAAATTAATAGGGGCTGTATACGACAGCATGTAGTCCGTCGAAGAAACAGCAACTCTGCCATCAGACTGACTGTGCTGGGCCTGAAAACGGAGTAGGTGACCTGAATTAAAGGTTTTTGATACGCGGGTTTGGACGGATAGGTAGGACTGTAAGGTGTTGGAAACGATCCGGCTCATAAATCCAGTCGACGATACCGCAATCCCTTTTGGAAGCTGAAAACTGGTTCCAAGGCCAACCATTTGCTGTTTTTGATTCAGTTTTAGCGCAGAAAGGCTACCAGACGATGTTTCATAGGAGCCATTGACCGACCAACCATTCCGAATAGTTCGTCTTGCGGTGGTTTTGAATCGACTAAAACGACTACTAGGCGTGTCTCCTTCAGCTCCAATTCGTCCAATTTCGTAGGAAACCGATACGCCGGTTGCCCTTGTGTGGAATCCAGAAGTTGCTTTTGCTACTAATTCCTGCCTGGAGACACTTTCGAAAAGACTTTCGTAGCTGGTATTAGAATGTATTCCGTCTAATGAGGTTACAAACGTACCTCCAAAAATCCGATTGGAATACGTAATCCCTGTTTTGGAGTAGACATTAGACCTTGAATTTCCCGTTCCAAGCGATCTTTTTAGTATGCTAAAGGAGTTATCAAGTCTGATGCTTTGATTGATCCGGTAATTCAGCGTTTGGGAATACTGTCGCACGCCTGCTAACGTACCAGGGTAGCTCTGAGAAGCTGTTTGGGCCTTTATGCGAATGGACCAATTTGTAAACCCTTTGGAACCAGCAAGGGAACAGGTTGGGTCGGAAAGCGCAGAATCGGAGGTAATACCACATTCTGCATCTAATCGAGAGGTCGGGCCTAACGGTTGCGATACACTCCGCAAAGTCATGACCCCACCACTGTACAACCCACTGCGCTGCAACACGTTAAGACTGGCAAATGAAGTATCACTTAACTTTTTAGTTACCGATATACCGGCTCTGTTCTGAACAGGAAAGGATAATTTTGTTTTTTGAACAGTGGAAACTACGGTCCAATCATTCTTTTCATATGAAACCGAAGCACCCTGTCCGAACTCCCCATTCATGGTGAGCGGAGACAAACTTTGAGAATGGTCACCAAGCTGAACGCCCAGTGATTTAGATTTGTATTTAACAGAGAGCATTTGGTCCGCTTGGTAGAACTTGCGTCGTGGCTGTTCAGACAAAATGGCGTTGACCGCAATAGAGCCGCCCAATGCATCAAATCCAGTCGCGATCTGAGCTTGTGGGGTCACGCCATTCTCGTTACCAATGGTGGATATGCCCAAGCTTACTGGAATTCCTGCAGCAATCGCCTTGACTCTCGAATAAACCGGTACAATTTCAAAGGAAAGGGTTTTGATAACGGTCTGGTCGGCATCCTGACGCGAAGTGGCTTCCAGGCGAAGGCCGGCTTTGGCCGAATGATCTAGTCGGGCATCCGTATTTATAAGTACAGCGACCGTTTCAGCTTGACCAGGATTCAATTTGACCAGCTGTTTTTCTATTTCAACGCTCGTGTATGATCGGGTAACAACTTTTAGATCAACTTCGATCGTTGAATTGCCTCGATTCGAGACAAAAATCTGGGTAGGGATGGATTTTCCTGCTGGTACAAAGGCCTCGGAAAAATCTGTTGCAATGACCAATTCAAAACGGGTATTGACCTGCAGCGAGAGGGAGTGCGTGGCCATCTGCTGGTTTTGCTGGTTCTCTAAGCTAAAACCAACGGTATAGGCATCGGCCATCGTCGCTTGAGGCACCTTGATCACAACTTTTCTAATGGTGCTTTTGCCATCTTTTAGGGTCAACGGCTCATTACCGAAAAATGTATCCCATCCTTCAGGTAGCGTGATTACGGGCTGATAGGTTTCTTCTGCGGCAGTGCTTCCGGGTTCAATTTTGTAAATAAGCGTAACTACGCTCCCCGGGTCGACTTTAAGCGATTCGCTTCCAATCGCAGTGATGGTCGGAGAATCTTGTATATATACAGGATTCGCCATGGCAAAAGGTGCCATGACGAACAGTCCGATTAGGAACAGAAGATGCGATATGTGCCTAGAGGCAATCTTCATGCTGCAATAGATTCAGGATTCCTGAATGGGTGAATTAGTCGATGTTTAGGGTGAATTTGGCTGCAAACACGTCATCTGATCCAGCGTCCATGATGACCAGCGCTTCGTAGGTACCGGCTTGCAGTTTCCCAAGATTGATGTTTTGAAGAACACTTGTTGATGGGTAAAGCCGGTTGTTTACACCATCTTTCTTGCCCACCGTGTTTCCCTCTAGGTCATAGATTTCAATCCATGTCTCGGGGCGAACCATTTTGTCTCCGTTATTGGCCACGGTGAATTTTAAAAATGCTTCGTCTTGTTCGTTACGGGTAAATTCAGTGTTTGAGATTTCCAAGGCAGCAGCGCCCGTTCCCTCTATGTGTGTAGCAACCTGCACACCGTATCTGGTGACCTGTTTTACACCTAGAGAATTGTCGGGAGCGTTGTTTCCAAGCGATTCAGCGGACGACTTAGGCACGCCTTCAACCATGATCACGCTCCAAAAAGACCCTTCCAATTGAACATCTTGAGGAACCCGTACTCGATACGAAATGGATACAGATTCGCGAGGGGGGACCATCATCGAGGCGGTGCCAAGTTCAATCCAGGAAGCATTCGAGCGATTGTTCTCTCCAGGAGCTCCAAATGCATTTGAGCCATCGGCTTGGAACGAATAATCCGTTTGATACAGCTTTGCTTGCTGAATTTCGTCGGTATCGTTCCGAATTAGGATAGATCCTTGGTAAGAGGAGCCAGGCATCTTGACTTCGTCGTGCGAAAGCTGCGAACGAACGGAAATTTGTGCCGAACTAACGGAAGGAATGACCGCAAAAGTCAGAAGGATTAAAAGGCTTAAAAGCGTTCTCATTGTGCTAAAAACGTGTATGTGACGATATGGACGTCGTCTAAGTGTTCATTGCTGTTGCCTTCAGCCACGGTGGCTGCTGCTCGGTAAATAAGAGTGCCAAAACCTTGCCGTCCTGGCAAAGTGGAGGGGATATCTGTAAATAAATCCGTATCTGCCATGTTGTGAATCAGCTCGATCTCAGGCTGTACAATGCCTTGTCCGCCAAGGCCTTGGCTAGGAACGTTTAATCTAACGTATAAACGAAAAGATTGATTTATTGATACCGTGGACACGGTAATTTTGGTAGGGACACCGAAGTTGGCATCCCAATACAATTGTGTGCTGCTATCGGTGGCGTCCGTAGGCTCTGAACCTGCAATCGCAGATTGAACGGCCAATGTGATGGGACCGCCACCCGCATTAAATCTGAATTCCTGAGCTAACGCATCTTGGCGAAAAGCTACAAAGAGAATCAAAAGGAGGGTGCTATAGCGTAGGTGGTTCATGACGGTTAGTTGTCCATAAGCGTCAACGTAACGGTTCTGAATTCGCCCGCACCGTTGGGTGCCGCATCTACGGTGGCATTTGCCGTGTAGGTGAGGGTTAGGTCGGATTCAGCGGAGTAGCCGATGGCCGTCACTAGATCGATGGGTGACGCACTCAGCAACTGTTGGCTAGAAGTACTGCCCAAAGGGCCTTCTAAAAGTAGAAACAAGCTGATGCCTGGGCTAAACGAGGCGTCTAGTGACCCAACAATCTTTTTTCCTTGGTCGTTCGTCGTCAAACTATAGGTGGCAGATGCGCCATCCACGGCCGGAAGAAGTCCTGAACCCGGAGTGGACGTGGTAACGACGAGGTTTACATCTCCCGAAATCGAAAGCTCGTTAATTTGCTGAACGGAGACGGTGATGCTTTGTGAGAGCGTCATTGTGCTCGCCGCCAATTGGATGGCTCCTGGAAGAGGAGGAGGCGTTTGAGCAGCTGAAATACGCATAAAAAGTGCGATCCATGCGAATGTAAGCCAATATGTAGCTTGTATTCTTCGCATGGATCGCACCGTTTTGTATCCTTTATAGACTAGTAAACGCGAGGCTTATTAGTTAATAATGGTATAAGTAACTGTAATGTCAGTAGAGGCCAACTGTCCCGTTGCAGCTGTTGCTGTCAACGTATAGGAGAGGGCTACTTCTGACTCAGAAACTGCAGCCATTGCTGTGACCACATTTTGAGCTACCGTACCGAGCGTAACACTACCTGAGCTTGTGCCTCCTGTAGGAGCTGCTGCTGAGACGGATAGTGCTAGATCGTTTCCGGGACCATCTCCGAGTGAGGCAGGAGCCACGCTCGTAGAAGCGGTAATGCGGGTTGTTCCACCTGAATCGTTGGTCGTAATAGCATAGGTTGTTCCAGCTGTAGCTGGTGTAGGAGCGGAACCAGCAGTAGCTGCTGAAATGGTCAAGCTTACATCGCCGGCAATGGCAATTTCATTAATCGCTTGAATTTCTACACTAACAACGTGGTTATCACTCTGTGCTGAGGCCACTTGTACCATTCCCATAAATAGGACGGCTAAAAGCGCCACGCTTTTAAACAGTTTCATAATTATCTCCTTGGTCTGAGTCTTCGGTTAAAGTCTCTTTTTTTACCGAAAACGGTTCTCGGCTTCAAGCTTGGTATCGCGGGTAAATGGCATTCCTTAAATCTGAGATTGCAGTTTTTTTCAATCAGATTTAGGTCGCCGATGAACTTCTAGCGAAGTAGCATCATGGATCGGTTAAGTACTTGTGTACCATAGAATAACCGATAAAAATACATGCCGCTTGAAAGGCTGGTTGCGTTCCAGGATACCTCGTGCCATCCTGCCTGGAGTGTACCTTGAACAATGGTTTGCACTTCACGTCCCAAGGCATCATAAACGATCAACTTGACCGGGCTACTTGACGGCAAAGAAAAGCGAATCGAGGTCGTTGGATTGAAAGGATTCGGATAGTTCTGTGCAAGCAACACTTGATCTGATTGACTTATGGATTCCAAGGGCATTTCAGGAGCCACAGAAGGATCCTGGACCACAACCCGAAATCTTGGATGTACAATGGACGAAAGTTTCCTTTTAACAGAAAGGACATCTTGCGCCCTTGTTTGAACACGCAATGGATCTCCTGAAGTTAAATCGTGTGTTGAGCCAGAGTCCAAGTCAATCACGTTAACGGTCCAATGGTCTGGGATATCAAAAAGCTCTGAAACGCTCAGCTGGTATATCCCTGGTTTAGTTGCCGCAAAAGCGAAATCATAGATTTCTCGCCCTGACTCCATATTTCGTCCGTCAAATGCCAGGCGCTTAGACGAAGAGACCGACCAAATGGAAACGAAGTGTTCAGAAAGCGGGTTAATTCGCTCGACGTCAAACTGATCTTCGCCGTTATTCGCTTCGGGTCCAAAGGTTAGATAGGTCTCGTTTTCAGCAACACCATTGCCCTCAATGAGGAGCCTCACATGTGGGGCGCTTTGACCACTTTTCCCAAAATAGGAAGCGGATTGGCGAGAAGCTGCTTCGCTGGTATTAACCGCGAGAGACGGCGAAACTCCGCTCGCCTGGACCATAAAACCGGTGAAAGGAGGGATGTAGCGCCCTGCTGCACCCGTTCCGCTGGCTGCATTGTAGTATTTGTAGCCAGTAGTTCCACCTCCCGTTGTTACTGACGGATCCCACGTCGCATAAGTAGGCGCTACGTTAATGCTGGCGGCTTGCGAAGTCGACCAGTCCAAGTTGGTCGTTAACGGATTACCTACCAAGTTATACGACGTATTGGCATCCCCAGAAAACGACAGAGGAATACTCGTAACATTATGCATCCCACCCGTAACGGTCCACGTCGTTGGTAAAATCGAATTACTTTGATGGCCGGTGGCATACGCATAAAGTATAAAAGCAGAACCTCCACCAAAAGCGGAGCTTGCTCCAGTAATTGGACTCCAATCCTGTCCGGCAAAGTTAAAGCTGTGCAAAGTGGATGTCCCATTTGACGAAGAAGCCCAAGCTCCACCCTGAGTCCAGAAGGCGGAATTCAATGAACTAAGCCCTACTCCACTAAGGGGAGATGCAATCATTCTCCAGCCATCCGCATTGTGCGTATAGGACCGTTGCATGGTAATGTTGCCTGTCACCGGAACAGCGCTAAATAGAACGGCCCCATCGAGTAACGAGATTTTAAATCCGTTCTCGGAAACCGTACCCGAGTTGATTGAAAGTATTTGTGAAACCACCACGTCTGATAACAAGGTTAACGATCCACCGATACTATTCAACACTAAGTCGGGGATGGTATTTGAACCAGCTGGCAATTGAATTTGACTGGCACCAGAGCCATTCATGACCACTTGAGCCGCACTTTGAAAACTGGTATTAACGATCAAGTTTCCGCCGACGGTTAGTGTCTTTCCAGCAAGGTTTATGCCCCCTGAGCTTTCCGTTAACGATCCAGTCAGCGTGAGATTAGTGGCGAGTGTTTTTAGTCCTGTACCACTCAAGGCCATGTTGTAATTGCCTGTCAAAGTCCCAGCCTTCGAAATCGATTGAGGTGTGTTTCCCGATAGCTGAATGGTGGCAAATAATGGTCCTACTTTGTTCAGCGTAGACCCGGATGCTACGCTGAAATTGCTTTTTACGTCCAAAACGGGTGATCCCGAAGTGGCGGATAAGGTGGTAGTTCCGGCGTTTTGGGTGTAATTACCGTTTACTGTAAAGGTTGAGGACCCCGTATTTGAAAAAACAAACGTTCCTCCGGACTGAACGTAATTGCCTCCAACCGTAAGGGGGGCTCCGGCACCGCTCCATATTAGCGAGCCACTGCCGGTAGAAGCGATGGTTAAATTACCAGAAACAGCGGCCGTGGTGGCATTGAGGTCCAAATCTTTGCTTTGAGCTGTGCTATTCCAGATAAAATTAGCATAGTTGTCGGTGACTTCACCCGGTACCGTGCGCAGGACTCCCGTAACGTTGACCGTAGAACCGGCATTCCATACCGTTTGGCTAGCCGTGGGGAAAGCCCCTCCGTCTTGGTTATGGTCATAGATCGCTGTACTCCCAAAAACAAGTTGACCCGTTCCACCTGCTGTTACGGTCTTTTGGTTGATTAACGTACCGTTGAAGGTGACATTACCCGCGCCAAGGAGTTGGATCGTGTCCGAATTGGTTAGGGTTGTTCCGGCACTAAACGTAACTGCAGCGCCGTTTTGTACCGAAAAGGTACCGCTGTTGGAAACCGTTGAGCCGGATTCAAAAATGGCTGACGAGGTATCCATAAACGAGAACTGATCTCTGGTGTTTATGGTTAACACGGCGCTTGATTTAAACAAAGCCGTTGCGCTTTCCACCAGATTCAATGGTTTATCAACCAAAAGGTGTCCGCGTACCTCAATATCCGTTCCAGCACCGTTTACAATTTCAAAGGTGTTGGTTATTTGTAGTTCACCACCTAACTCAACGATCAATTGGTCGTATGATCCGGCGCTATTGGCTTGTACCGCATGTCCATTTTGAATGGTTACGACTCCCGAAAGGGAGGTGGGTACATTGGAAGTGTTTTGCCACCCTGTAGCCGTAAACTCATCCCAGGTATTGGATCGGCTCCATCGATCACTCGCTCTCGAGCGGAAGTCACCAATGGATTGGGCAAAAAGGCTATCTGCACAGAATGAAAAAAGCGTAATCCCCAGGAAAAGCACCAGAAGGAGTTTACCGGGAGCCACTTTATGTGCTCGTGAAAGAGTCATGTCGATTCAAGGTCGGTTTAGGCGTTTGTCCGTAGGGTGCGCTTTATTAAAAAAGCGCGCGCCTACACGCGAGGGATCGGGGACAAAACCGTTTCCTTAAATCAAAAGAGCAAATTAATTTGCTTTTGGCTTGGAGAAGGGGAT
>JAURGV010000259.1 GCA_030833605.1 Rhodothermales bacterium | reverse complement strand
TTTTTTAAAAAAGAGCGGAATCCTCTAGTGTCGTAGTTCGCCATACCGACATGGACGGTAGCCATGTCTCCGTTTGGAGATATAACAAACGTAGTGGGCAGCGTCCGCACGTTGTACATCTCGGGCACCCGTCCGGCCAAGCGATACATCGGAGCTTTGTAACCTTTTACGCGGATAAATTCGCGCATCACCTCTTCGCTTTCGTCCGTTCCGATCATAACAAAGGCTATATTTTCGTCTTTCATATCCTCGTAAAGGGACTCGATATACGGGAATTCGGCCAGACAGGGGGCGCACCATGTCGCCCAGAAGTTCATAAATATGGCTTTTCCTCGAAATGAGGCAAGCTCGACGGGTTCACCTTCCAAGGTGGTCAACTTCAAATTGAAATCGGCTTGAACCTGGTTTTTTTCCGCGTAAACCATGTCTGGTTGCATGATTCCGGTCGCTAAAACGGCGCGCTGCATCCAACTCAGCACCACCGTGCCCTGATCGGTAAACCTCAAAAACAGGAAGAACACAACGATGGCAACCCACTGAAGGACGGTTTTTGTAGAATTGGAGAGTTTATTTGAAGTGGGAGACTCCTGCATGCGTCGAAAGAGAATGAATCGAATGGGGGGTGCGGCCAAGTGCGCCTTTACCCAATGCGAGATCGGGGTTAAAGTTTAACCGTTAAAGTTTAAAACGAATCGTTTTGGTTTGGTATCCATTTTCCAATTCAGGGTCCGCTGGAAATGCCACATAAAGGGTATCCCCATCCAACGTTGCTCCTTCGATCGATTTCACCAGATTGCTTTGGCGGGTCAAAAGCGTGTAATTCGATCCACGAAGACCTTCAACTTCCAACGTTGCCGTTTGATCGCTTACCGTGTACGACAAAATGCGAAGGCCCTTATTGGGGTCACCAACTTGGCTATTCCAAACGGGTGGAACCACCTCCAAAGACCTTTTTACGTGAACAACCACTTCCGTAACAGCATCTGTAAGTGCAAAGGACGCATGGAGTTGGACCGTATCAGAATGCGTATCTGTCGAGAACGCTATCTCGTTACCATTCACGGAAACAGAACTGATTTCAGTGCCCGGTAAGTAACGAGGGCTAAACTTCACCAGAGGCCGATTTGGATTTGAACCCGCTGCCGGATCTTCTGACATAGTTGATTCAATGCGGTACTGGTCACGCTCCGAGAATTTGTTGTACTCAATATTCGCGGTCCACGCATTCATTTTCACATGTCGTACGTGGTAGGTGTCCCAATCCGCCGGAACGGAGGGCGCAAAGGTTAACGCAGACTCCGAATTTGAAAAGGTTAATCCAAATAACCCTTGAATGGTGGGTAGAACGGTCGCTGCTGTGGCAAATCCTTGATGAGGAACCGATTCTTGAGGCCATGTATGCTGTGCGCCCGAATACACTTCTGAAATATCACCCAAACTGCGGCCCACGACGTGTCCAACCGATGCCATCAAATTGGAATACCCTTGAAGAGGAAGGCCTCGCTTGAATTGCGCCGCCGTTACCCAACTGGTTAAAAAGGGCCAAACAGCGCCATAATTGTAGTTGAGGGGTTCGTAAAACTGGCTTTTTGTGGAAAGCATACGCGTTCCCCAGTCGGTGGTAAGGTCAGAATGCGCCATGCGCCTAAGCGAAGCCAATGCTCGGTCTTCTCGACCTTCACCAGACAATAAACCGACCGAGCTCCAGGGAGTGACCTCGGAGACGGTACCGCCTTCCTTATTGAAGGCGTACGCATACTGACCTAAATCATCGTCCCAAAATTTTTCAAAAGACGCTTGAGCTTGCAGAAGTAGTTTCTGGGTTAAGGCGACCAGGCGATCCTCTTTTTTCAAAGAAGCCAAATGATTCAGGCCTCGGATGGCCTGAATCCAAACAGCCGCCAGATAAATATCCGTTTGAATGCCTATAAATGCGCCAAATTCAAGCGCGCCCAAGCCGGCTGCCGCATTGTCCATCAGGCCGTCCTGGTCCACGTCGGTCGATAAAGACCACTCAAATGCGCGCTGCAAACGATCCCAATTCGCGTTTACGGTTTCCCAATCACCACTCGCCTCGTAATAGGCATGCATAGCCACAATGAAGTAGGGAGATGTATCGGCATGAATAAAGGCGTAGGGATAATCGCCAAACCAATCCACGTAGGCGGATGCCTGCGTTAATTCATGGGGCATTTTTCCGTCTTCGCGCTGATAAGGCGTCATAAATGTGATCGCTTCACGGCTTCTATCGAGAGCTCCCAGGCTGTTTAAGCTGAATGAGTTCACAAACGAATCACCCCCAAAAAACCATCCAAATCCGGGACGACCGCCCATTCCAGCTTGGGCCAGTCCAGCCAGCATTCCGGTACCTTCTAAATCGGGATTCTGAGCAAAAAGCCCTTCGTAGCTAAATTTAGCCCATTCTAGTGCGTCGTTAAGCGTGATTTCCGGCGTTTCAATCGAAATAGTGGACGCTTGCAACGCTTTAGCATGACGGTGAGACGCTTCGTACGCACCTTGCGGGTCGGCGGCCAAGCTTTGGTACAGTTCCAATACAGGCGCGCGATCCCCTTTGCCGCCTGCCATTACAATGGGAATAAACCGGTCTTTCAACCGGGAAGGATCGGGGATGTCTATTTTGAATTGATTCGGTGTTTCGCCCAACATGTGCGCCGGCGTATATGACATGTTTTCACCGGCTGGAGAGCCTAAAAAGCCATGGTTTTTACGCGAAGATTCGGATATCAAATAAGCTTTTATTGAATCATCCCATCGAGCGTATTGACCGCCAAGGCCGGCTGGCCACATAGGTTGCATGGTGGGGACAAAGGAGGCGACCACGTTTAAGGGTTCTGTGGAGTCTATATCCAGCAACACAACAGCGCCCGCTTCCTCTGGCGGTACCACAAAATGGGCGACGGCTGTAAACGACTGAAAAACGTACGTGATGGAGGTGACATCGGGGCGTACATCGATCCGGGTTGCGATTTCCCGGCCGAGGATGGGCTCCGTACTCGATCCAATGTAAAAAGAGAGGTCAAAGTGAATAAATAGCTTCAACGGCCACGCCCAAGCCTCAAATTCACCGGCTTCATTGCCCAAAATGGCGAACTTTTGCCCCGTCTGGTCGAAGTAAGCATACGGCGACGCTTCTTGGGTGATAACCAGGTTTGATTTGGTCACGTCAAACGCGGGAATGGACCCTTTAAAACCATCCGAAGCATTCTCTTTTGATTGGTTTTGGGCTTGAGCCCGGTCAGTATGAACCATCAAAGCGCCCATGAAAAGCAAA
>JAURGV010000258.1 GCA_030833605.1 Rhodothermales bacterium | reverse complement strand
GACCTCTGCGACCTGGTCGACGACGACTACAAGACGGGCGCGTCCCGCATGAACTGGTCGCCCTACAAGCTCTACTACTTAATTGAGTGGCCGCTGCTGCGCCGCTGGGACATCAAGCTGGCCAAGCGCGCCGACCGCAGTTTCTTGGTCACCGAGTACTTTGCGCGCATGCTCGCCCGACGGCTCAATGGCGACGCGGGCAAAATCAAGGCCATTGAGAACGGAATCAACGTCGAACTCCAGGGCGCTTCGCCCCAGGGCCGCTACGGCTGGTACTTCCTGGGCCCGTTGAGCTACAAGCCCAACTACGACGGCCTCAAGTGGTTCTTGGACCACGTGCAGCCGTTGATTTCGCGCAAGTTTGAGGGCAAGGTCATCGGCGTCAATGCGCCGGATTCTTTGAAAAACCGCCTTCGCGAAGCCGGAATCGCCTACCTCGAGTACGCCGACGACCTCAATGCCGAGCTCAAGGACTACGGAATCTGCATCGCGCCCATGATCAGCGGCGGCGGCCTGCTCAACAAGTGCCTGGAAGCGTTTCACAGCGGACGCATCGTGATTTTAAGTCCGCGCGCCTCGACCGGCTTCAAAAACATCCAAAACGGAATCCATGCCCTGGTCTGCGACAAGTCCGAGGCCTGGCTTCAGGCCTTTGACGACATCCAGTCTGGGCGCTACGTGTGGCACCAAAAGCGCATCCAGCACCTGGTCGACGGCTACAGCTGGGAACGCTTTAATGCGGAGGCCTTAGAATTCTTGAACGATTGAATCTACCTTTGAACATGCACAATTTTTTGCGTCCGCTCCTTGCGCTTATTCTCTTCGCGGCCTTCGCATCAAACGCAAGCGCTCAGGGAATCCTTGGCAGATCTTTTGGTACCCTCGATGCAGATGCCATTTCAAAATATGATTATGAGCAATTGAAGTCAAAAATGGCCAAAACTGGAAAAGATGAGGCTGTTTTTTTAAAATGGTTGCAAGAAAATCAACGGTACAATTTAAGACAGCAAAGCAGGTCAGGCGTTCGTTCCATTGAGACTTTGGATTCATTGCAAGGACTTCCTTTTGTAAACAAGAATATATTTAGAGATACGGTGGTATTTGGATCTGATCTATTCAGTCCGTACTCAAAATTGGATTTCGCACCGAATCTTCAAATGGCCTATAATCCGAGGTATGTTGTAGGTCCTGGAGATGAATTGGAACTTTCTATTTATGGGGTTCAGACGGGTAGTTATTCCCTAATTGTTCGACCGGACGGTACGGTTGAAATCCCTTATGCTGGAATAGTCTCTGTATCGGGTCTTGAAGTTCGTGGACTGGAAGAAAAAATAAAGCGAATTCTTATAACTCGAGGTTATGAACCTTTGCGTACTGGAAAAACAGAGCTTTCAGTCCGGTTAACAAAAATTCGAACAATTCAAGTTCATGTGGTGGGAGCTATGGAGCCGGGTACGTATTCCGTGCCCTCCATTGCATCGGCGATGCACGTTTTGTACGAAGCCGGTGGCCCTGGACCCTATGGGTCGTACCGCGACATACAAATAATTCGGTCAGGCCGTCTGGTGGGTTCTCTAGATATCTATGATTTTATTCAGACTGGTAATAGTGGAAATATCACCCTTGAAAATAACGATATTCTTCGAATCCCGACCTATATCAATCGAGTGAACTTAACTGGTGAATTTAAGCGGCCGGGTCTTTATGAGCTAAAAGACGACGAGAGTTTGCAGGACCTCCTAGTTATTTCAGGTGGCTTCACTGAAGCTGCTTATCAGGGAAACGTCGTTATTTTTCGCGTGGACAGTACTGAGTTGACAATTAAGGACGCTTCAAAGTTGGAGTTTCAAACATTTAAATTGAAATCGGGGACGTTGTCACAGCCTCACCAGTGCGCAATAGATTTAATAACCGAGTCGCCATCACTGGAGGCGTAGTCCATCCAGGGTACTACATGCTCAATCCGGGAATGACCGTTTCAGACTTAATTGCTCGCGCCGACGGTTTGGACCGCAAAGCATTTGGTGGTAAAGGTTATGTTCGTCGGTCAACGGAGTCGGGGTCGGGTAAGTACTTTGAGTTTAATTTATCCGGATCTGACCTGCTCCTTGCCAATGACGATTCCGTGTACATTCCCTCATCGATGGATCTCCAGATTTATGATTCTGTGCACGTACGTGGATTTGTTCATCGCCCGGAAAATTTTGTTCATTACGAGGGTCTAACTATGGAGCAAGCTTTGCTTTTGGCAGGCGGAATCCGAACGGATGGCGATCTAACAAGAATTGAGGTTTCATTTCCAGAGCAAATTGATGGTGTATTTACTGGGCAATCTAAAATTGTCGAGGTGACGCCAAACTGGCAAGGGCTGGGTACGCTTCTACCTCCTGGGGCAACCGTGTCGGTACGTCAAAGACCCTATTTAAATACTTCTAAAGTTGTTTTTGTGGTTGGCGCTGTGCGCACGCCGGGCGGATATTCATTGACACGTGATGGAGAACCACTTAAGGATTTACTGCAGCGTGTCGGCGACTTCAATGATGACGCGCTACCTAATTTTGGTATGGTAGTCCGTAATTTGGGATTCATTCTAGAAGAAGAAAAGAAGTTTGAAACTAAAAAGCCTCAGTTCTCACCGTATGCCATTTACGAACAAGAGGACACTTTAACTAATGGCAAAGCTGCTGCCAAAAAAATTCGTAGGGCGGATACGATTGCTGTTGATTTATTAAGTCGTACTGCTCAAACGCAATTTCGTCTTCAAAACGGAGATACGTTGTTTATACCTAGGCGCTTAAATACGGTTAATATTCGAGGAGCCGTTTTAAATCCTGGTGGAATGACCTTTCAGTCCGGGAAACGCGCGCTGTACTACGTGCGCAGAACGGGTGGACTTTCGCCCAATGCAGTTCGTCGGTCGTTACGCGTAGAATACGCCAACGGTCAATCGTCAGGTATGCGTTATGCTTTAGGATTACTGCCAATTTATCCAAGGGTGTATTCAAATTCTACGATAAGAGTTGAGGAAAAGAATCTTGAGGCCAAAAAGTTAGATCCAGCCCAATTATCAGCTGTAGGATCTATCCTGGCTTCTATTTCCAGTGTTACCTTAAGTATTTTTTATCTGTTGAGGTAATGGCAAGCATCAATGACTTCAACAAAACGGTGGATATCGAACACCTTGGTCGGTTTGTTCTTGAGCGAATTCAGCGGATTTTAAAGAGCTGGAAGGCTATTCTCATTATGACGATCATTGGTGCGCCCATTGGACTATTGGGCATAATAGCCATGCCGT
>JAURGV010000257.1 GCA_030833605.1 Rhodothermales bacterium | reverse complement strand
TGCCGTATCGGGGGTATGATATCGACGTGGGGTTTCGTGCGGGTCCGGGCCTTTCTTTTTCGTCCAGAGACACCCGCGTGGACAAAAACAAACGTTTTGTGTTGGTTGTAGAGCCCATGATCCGCCTTTCGAGAGCCTTGGCCTATGGCGTTTTCTTTGTGGAGGGCGGGACGGTGAACCCACACCTGCGCGTCGGAACGTGGTTGAATCTGAATTAGGGCCCAAAAAGGGGCGGCTCTAGCCCAGCGCGCTCTAACCTATACTTTCTAGCCCACAGGTTCTAACCTACGAAGGGCACTGTGACAAACTCGCGTTCCGGTAGACGAACGGCTGTCAATCGTCCAAGGTGGGCGTGCGTGTAGAAACAGCAACCCGTGTCAATGTTGATCAGTTTTTCCGTGTCCAGGGCTGTTGAAACCGGGGTGTGGCCGCACACAACCGTCTTTTCCCACGCTAGTTCGGACGCCTGTAGGTGGGAGCGCTCCCATAAAAACACCTGATCGTTTCCTTCCGCGATGCTTTCTGCGACCGTCTTTTCTGGACGAAGGCCCGCATGAACGTAGAAGAAGTCCGGTGTGTCGAGGTAAAGCTGGGTCGCGCGTAAAAAGGCTAGATGTTCCGGCGGAAACGTTGAGCCGTCTCCAATGGCGCCGTAGCTCTGTTGGGTGGCTATGCCGCCATTCACGGCCCATAGCTCATAGTCGCCATTATCCACGAAATTGAGCATCAACTCTTCGTGGTTGCCGCGTAAAAAGGTACACTCATGCGTTTCCTGAAGCGCAATAAGTCGATCAATTACTCCTTTGGAATCGGGGCCGCGATCAACATAGTCTCCAATAAATACGAGGTGATCGTTCGGCGTAGGCGCCAACTCTTTTAACAAGAAGTCGAGCGTCTGTGCGCAGCCGTGAATATCACCAACTGCGATTAGGGCCATAGTCGAGTAGCGTTATTTGGCGGATTCAGGGTTGGGGGCATCATCGCTTCGGCTAACAATCGTTTCCATTCCAACCAGGCCGCGACCAGATTTTTTTAGCAGACCTTCTTTTTGAAAGTCTAACAATATGGCATCTAAAATACCGTTGATAAACTGTCCGCTTTTGCTTGTGCTATACCGTTTAGCTACTTCAATCGCTTCGTTAATGGTCACTTTAGGTGGGATATCTTTAAAGTGCAGCATTTCACAAATCGCAATCCGCAGTAAAATTCTATCGATTAATGCGATTCGAGAAAGCTCCCAGTTTTCCGTATACCGCTCGACAATGGTGTCGGCTTGATCGGAAATATCCAGCGTTTTCAAGAATAGTTTCGTCGCAAAGGCTTTAATGTCTTTGTCCGTCCCTAATTGGTCTTGAATAACCGTGTTTATCACATGCTCCGCATCGTCACCACCAACCGTAAAGGCATAAACTGCCTGCATGGCTCGCTCGCGTGCTTCTCTTCTACTACTCATCTGGTTTCAGCCTGTCAAAAAACATTAGCGCCTATTCCGTGTGTGGGGACTACAGCACACAGAATACCTCGATTTTGGACTCATTTTCAATGGGGTAAATTTTCTTTGCTGAGCTTTAACACGTTTTAGGGTTATGTCTCGAGGCGTTTGGGTCCTAAAACGACACCATTAGCTCTTTAATCGTGGTATTGAGTGCGGTCTCCTTTTTGGGGCTGGATGCTCCTTTTATTTATTTCTGGCCTCTCGGTAGGTACAACCCGGTTTATAAACGGGCAACACGATCATCTTCGGACGCTTTTAAACCAGCAAGAGGTGCGCATTGATGGCGTCGTAACTTCGGTGCGTTCAGACCAAGCGACCATAGTGGCCTCGTTGGGACGTTTTACGGTCGAATTCAATTCCGAAGAAGCTTCTGGTTCCGGGCGCATGGCCATCCATCCTGGCGACCGCCTCGCGGTCGCGGGCACGTTTTATGCACCCCGGCCACCCCGCAATCCCCATGACTTTAATGCCGTTTCGTATTTCAACAGCTTGGGCGTTCGAGGATCCATCAGCAATCTGTCTCTTGTGGTAGTGCAGCATGGTCGGCTGCATGTTGGCTGGCGATATGCTTCTTTTTCAATTCGGTCGTACTTCATTCGCCACATCGATACGCGGTATGCCCAAAGCCAACACCGCGCCTTAATAAAGGCCCTTGTTTTAGGGCAACGAGACGACCTGGATAACACGTTAACCGAAGCGTTTCGGGGAGCCGGAATTAGTCATATTCTGGCCATATCGGGCCTCCACGTGGGTATTCTAGCCTCATTAATCTTCTTTTTAGTAAAAATACCGCTCGCTAGACTTTCTATATCAGAACGCACCCGCACGCATATCCGGGTTGTATTGAGTCTTGTTTTTCTGTGGGTATTTACCGTGTTGGTGGGGGCTACGGCATCCGTTGTGCGCGCGTCTTTGATGACTACCGTTTTCCTACTCGGCCTTGGTTTGGGGCGAACCATGTCGCGATTTCGGTCCTTGGGCCTGGCGTACTTTCTCGTGCTCTTTTTTAGGCCTTCAGACGTGTTTATGATTGGTTTTCACCTCTCATTCTCCGCCGTACTTTTTCTTTTTATTGGCCTTCAACAATGGGATTCTAAACCCAAAAAGGGACGCTATTCAACCGTAAAGACCCTTGTTTGGGTGTCTTTTTGGGCGGCGCTTGGCACCGCTCCCTGGCTATCGTATCACTTTGGATCTGTTTCTGCCATCTCTTTAGTTGCGAGCCCGTTTGCGGTACCGCTTTTGTCTGCTGTTTTGCCGGTCATCGTGCTTTCAATCCTGCTCCCTTTTTCTTTTTACCCGGCTGTTTGGCTATCCAACATAGGACTCACGGTTTTGGTCAAAATTAGCCTGGTGGCATCGGGGTTTTCATTGATTCCCTCGTTAAGTGGTCCAGTGGGCACGATTCCACCGCTGTTGGTGTTTATTTTGTGTGCCGTTTTGATGGCGGTTTATGGACGAAAACCTTTCCAGCGAAAAGCACTTCTTCTGTTTTATGTAGGTTTTTCGATTTTTCTAGCGCTAAAAACTCCTAGCCGGCTCATCATTTCCTTTTTGGATGTAGGACAAGGAGATGGCGTGGTGGTACAGGCGCCGAGCGGTCGGGCCTTGGTCATTGATACAGGTCCTTCGCCGAGAAGCGGACAATCTATCGCACAACATGTTGTTGGAGAACACATTACGGGGCCAATGGACGTTGTGTTAACGCATCGTCATCGCGATCACACGGGAGGATTAAGCCGCTTAGTGATGGTTTTAGGCGAAAACCGATTGAAAACCCAAAAAATTGAGCGTATCTGGCACGCT
>JAURGV010000256.1 GCA_030833605.1 Rhodothermales bacterium | reverse complement strand
CCGATTAGAAGCGCTTGAAGCCGAATTTGAACGATTTAAAAGCCAATTTGAGTAGATGAAACTACCTCCTTACGCTCCGATCCACGCCCCTCGTGGTACCACGCTGAATTGCAAGGGATGGCATCAGGAAGCCGCTCTTCGCATGTTGATGAACAACCTCGATCCGGCCGTCGCTGAGCGCCCGGAAGAACTTATTGTGTACGGCGGCGGTGGAAAAGCAGCGCGCGATTGGGCGAGCTACCATCGCATTATTGAAACCTTAAAGCGGTTGGAAAACGACGAAACGCTGATCGTGCAGTCGGGCAAGCCCGTTGGCGTTTTTCGGACCCATGAGGAAGCGCCAAGGGTGCTGATTGCCAACGCCCATTTGGTGCCACGATGGGGTAATATCGACGAATTTCGTCGCTTGGATGCGCTTGGGTTAACGATGTACGGCCAAATGACGGCTGGATCCTGGATTTATATTGGGACGCAAGGAATTTTACAAGGCACCTACGAGACGTTTGCGGAGTGTGCTAACCAACATTTTGACGGCACGTTAGCTGGGCGCCTGGTGGTTACCGCCGGACTGGGGGGCATGGGCGGTGCGCAACCGTTGGCTGCGACTATGAACGGAGGGGCGTGTCTTACCGTTGAAATAGATCCTATCCGGATTCAACGTCGCGTTGAAACGGGATACTGCGATGTGATGAGCACCGACTTGGACGAAGCGCTCGATAAACTGTCTGGTGCGATGGCCCGGAAAGAGCCGCTTTCGGTAGGGCTTTTGGGCAATATCGCTGAAATTCTGCCGGAATTGGTTTCGCGAGGTATTGTACCAGACATAGTTACAGATCAAACTTCGGCTCATGACCTCGATTTGGGGTATATCCCTGTCGGGTACACCACGGAATCGGGCGCAGCATTCTTAGCTAAGGATCCCCAGGGGTATCGAGAAGCCGTGTTGGATGCCATGCAGCTCCATATTCAGGCCATGTTAGATCTGAAAGCGAAGGGCGCCATCACTTTTGATTACGGCAATAATCTCCGGGGACAGGTTTCCGACCACCGAGGCATGAAAGAAGCGTTCACCATTCCAGGGTTTGTGCCTGAGTTTATCCGGCCGCTGTTTTGTAAAGGATCGGGGCCGTTTCGATGGGCGGCGCTGTCGGGCGATCCGGCGGACATCGCGGTTACCGATAAGGCGGTGTTAGAGACCTTTCCACAAAAAGAAGCACTGGCCCGCTGGATTCATAAGGCGCGCGAGCAAGTACATTTTCAAGGGATTCCTGCGAGGATTTGTTGGTTGGAGTACGGCGAGCGCGCAGAAATGGGGCTGAAATTTAACTGGCTGGTTAAGAACGGTAAAGTGAAGGCGCCCATTGTGATAGGGCGAGATCACTTGGACAGTGGTTCGGTAGCCTCTCCTAACCGAGAAACGGAAGGGATGATGGATGGCTCCGATGCGATTGCAGACTGGCCGTTGCTAAACGCCCTGCTCAACACGGCCTCCGGTGCCAGCTGGGTTTCGTTGCACCACGGTGGAGGGGTGGGAATTGGTTATTCCATCCATTCTGGGATGGTGAGCGTGGCCGACGGTACGGACATGGCCGATAGAAGACTACAACGGGTCCTTACGAACGACCCGGGAACGGGCGTTATGCGACACGCGGATGCCGGTTATCAGGCCGCTATCGATACGGCCAATGAACGCGGCGTTGATTTACCGATGGTGAACGGATGAGACATCATTTAACCGTTAAAAATCTGTTTTCTGACATCGATCGGATGATCGAGGGCTTGGCAGCAGATTCCTCGCTGGTTCAGGCTTCTAGGAAAACACTCGAACAGGCTATTTCGGGCGGTGAGGCTGTTTATGGCGTAAATACCGGCTTTGGAAAACTGGCTAACAAACGGATATCGAGCGAACATTTAGGTGATCTGCAACGGAATTTACTGGTCAGTCATGCCGTTGGCGTAGGTGAACCCATGCCCCAGGAAATCACTCGGATTATGTTAGCGCTTAAAGTGCAGGCATTGGGATTGGGTTACTCGGGTGTATCGGAACGCACGTTTAAGCGACTGTTATTGTTTGCTCAGAACGGTTGGATCCCCGTTGTCCCGTCACGCGGCAGTGTTGGTGCATCCGGTGATTTAGCCCCACTCGCGCATATGTCCCTGCCGCTCATTGGATTAGGGTATTTTTGGGGCGATGATGGAAAACAGATTCCAGCTATGGAAGTGTTGCAGGCGAACGGTTTGGAGCCCATTGAACTTCAGGCGAAGGACGGATTGAGTTTAATTAACGGCACGCAGTTTATGGCGGCCTATGGTGCGTACGTCGTGCATCGGGCCGTGAAGTTGGTCCGCACCGCGGATACGCTTGCCGCTATGAGTTTAGAGGCCTTGCAAGGGAGCAGCCGACCGTATGATGAGCGGGTTCACTCCGTGCGGCCTCATAAAGGTCAACAGGATGTGGCTGCCAACCTTCGCGCGCTGTTGGTGGACAGTGAGATTTTGGAATCGCACCGAGGGTGCGGAAAAGTACAAGACCCGTATTGTTTGCGCTGTGTGCCCCAAGTCCATGGCGCAAGCCGAGATGCCTTATCTCACATTCTAAATACTATTGAAATCGAGCTTAACTCGGTTACCGACAATCCATTGGTCTTTGACGACGGGGATGTGATCAGTGGAGGTAACTTCCATGGCCAGCCCCTTGCCTTGGCGATGGATTACGCGGCGATTGCGCTGGCCGAGCTAGCCTCTATCTCCGAGCGGCGCACGTATTTGCTCTTGGAGGGGCACGACGGCCTTCCCCGTCTCCTGATGACGGAAACGGGCCTTAATTCTGGCTTTATGATCCCTCAGTACACGGCCGCGGCCTTGGTCTCCGAAAATAAAGTGCTGTGCCACCCCGCTTCAGTCGATTCGATCCCCACATCGTTGGGCCAAGAGGATCACGTTTCCATGGGCAGCATTAGTGCGGTGAAACTGCTTCAGGTTTTACAAAACGTAGAACACGTATTCGCCATTGAACTCTTAACCGCTGCGCAGGCCCTCGACTACCGCTTACCTCTGAAGCCCGGCCTTGGGGTTCATGCTGCACACCAACATATTCGGTCGCAGATACCTCACCGGGAAAAAGATTATCTGTTTCAGGACGACTTAAAACCCAGCATTGAAATTATTCAATCGGCTCAATTGCAGTCGGTTGTTGAAAAAACTGGGTGTCATCTTGCATAACCAAGGTATTTTAACGGATATCGGGTTTTTGGCTACCTGTCACGAAACGGGTGGACAAGGCGATATCGGACCCATGGAAAGTGCGTCCATTGCCTTTTCTGA
>JAURGV010000255.1 GCA_030833605.1 Rhodothermales bacterium | reverse complement strand
GTCGCATTAGGCTTCCAGGCTTTAAGCGACGATGATATGGCATCAACCTCGCCGTCTGACAACGATTCGTCGGTTGAAAAGGCTAAAGCCAAGAAAATCAACGCCATATCGTGGAAATGCGTCCACGAATCATTTGAAGTCTGCATAAACCAATGGTTCAAGAGATGATTTGAATACAATCAACTCAAAATACTCTTTTACAACTCAAATGCACACCACAACTTAGCTAAGACGCCATGGCTCTCGGGAAAAGAATATTGTTCTCAAGATGAACATGTTGGTGCATGGTGCTCTCCAAATCAGCTAAGCCAGCCCACAAAGCACGCCACGTGTTGCATGCGTACGATGGCGGAGTATAATCATCGGTCAATTCTCGAAGCGTTCGTAGAGCGTCACCGGCAGCCTCATGCTCACCTTCGAGTGCTGCGATCGTTTCGGTGGCCGTAGCGCCGCTACCTTGCATAATCAGCGGGAATAACACGCGTTCCTCTTCGCCCATGTGAGCGAGCAATTCTTCAACTAACGTGTTGTAAACCGCCTGTAATCGATCAAAACGCTCCGGATCTACGTGCCCATGTACACGCTGAACTTTGTCCAGCATTTCGCCTAGACGGGGCAGCTCGGTACGAAGCGGTTCATGGTACTGGGAAATAATATGCGCAATAATGGCTGGCAAGGAGGCCGCATTCCACGTATTGGGCGCTTCTTGGATGCCACTTTTCTGAAGCTCGATATCGCGAAGGACTTCTGCAACGTCAATTCCCTTTTTGGCACAAACGGAAGAAATGGACTTTCCTCCCCCACAACAAAAATCAATACCGAAACGATAAAATGACCTTGTCGCGGAAGGTTGTTCGACGGCGATATCTCCGACTCGGGATTCAGTAGTAAACATGGTAGACTGAGACTGGTTTGAATAACATTTAGGACAATATACTCTTAAATGTTTTTACAGTCTCAATCTGCCCTGTTGTTATCCTAAGAATCGAAATAACTTCACAATCAGCTCAAGAATTCTAGTGTTGTCTTGCCCGATTGAATGTATTTGGAATGCGTATCCATGTACGTATCCCGCACTAATAAATCAATTTCAGCCGGCTGGATAAATCCATCTGAAAAACCAGGGCTGACTTCATCCAGTACCAATTTGCAGGTATTTATAAAATGCGAGATCAATTCTTTCGGATTTTCATCTCCGATCGCGATGCGAATGGTAGTTCTTGAGATTCCAGAAGCACGCAGTGCCGCTTCATCCAATTCGGAATGCGAAGTTAGCGCAGGGCATAGAATGGTCGTATTGCATTGCCCAAGACTAACCTGATGATTGAAAACAGGTGCCAGCGTGTCAAAGAAGCTCACAAACGCGCTGCTAGGTAGGTCTGCATCCTCAAAATCTATAGTGAACAAAGGAGCCGCCAGGGAATATTTTAAAGAGGAATCCCGAACGCTGAAATTCCAATGGCTTTCCAAGGCATTTGAATTCACGTTTATGAGGGTATGCGACGACAAGAAACGGGCTAGAATTAAGGTGTTAATACACTTTTTCAACATGCGCATTTCAAGGGTTTTGATACCCGAAATCACTTCAAACGCTTTGTCCGCATCCAGAAAGGCGCCTTTGATGTAATAGGCATCCCAAAACAAGGTGTTTTGCCACGATTCCCCTTCAAAGGTGTCTCCTTTCGGAATAAACATATGCTTGTTTCTCCCGATCACGACACCAGCAGTGGCATTGCCATTACCCGTCAAATCTTTTGTATACGAATGAATCAAGTAGTCTGGACGCTTTTCGGGGCTTGGATTTTGAAGCGGTTTATTTAGAAATGGAGTGGCAATGGTAGAATCATGAATTACCCTCCAGCCATTTGAATGCGCTACTTCACAGATCGCTGGGACATCAAGCACGTATCCATGAGGATTACAAGGCGACTCGATGTATATCAGGACATTTGCTCCATCCGATATATCTGAAGCATACTTTGACAATATAGATTCACTTATGGACGCAAACTCATCTCCCGTGTATCCATCAAACCATTCAAGCCGAACTCCCATCCGTTCCGGATCGCCATAAAAGTCGTGCAGCAACTGGTAAGTGCCCCCATAAACATTACGCGAAACGACGACGATGTCCTTATGACGGACTAAATGGGCCAATAACGTGTCAATGGCGGCCATTCCCGAATTGAAATTCCAGGCCAAATACTCGCTCGCATGCGGACCGGCCTCTAAATCAACAATGTAGTTGGCTAACGAAATCGAGGTGGGATTTAATAGCCTAGAATAGATTTCGTGCAGTGCTTCTTTTCCATGAAAGGCGTCGTCCACCCATTCGGTACAGGCATAGATGTACGTAGCGGTCCGGACAATTACCGGATTAGCTGAAAACAAGGCTGTTACGTTGTCGAAAATGGGATAGGGGCCTTTTGCTTGAACAGAATCGTCCGCTAGGTTCAAGCTTTGATACGATTTTCTGAAGGGATTCTGGAGCGTATCTAGGATTTTCGCAACCTGAAAGGACAAAAACTTTTTGGCGTTGAAATAAGCGATTTTGTCCTTTTTATCGAGTTGCTCGATGGTTTTTGTGGTTACTTCCCACAATCGAGAGATGTCCGATTGGGCAGCATACAACTTTTCTACTGCCGCTCTCATAACGACCCCATATTCTGAACCCGGATCGATACCGAAATGGAGCAACTGCTCTTCGGAGAGGTCTTCGATGGTCTCTTTGGTCGAAGACTTTCGTTTGGGTGACAAGAGTTTTGCAGCCGCAATATCTTGTTGTAGACGAATGGTTTCTGTTTTTTCCATGGTAATACCCAAGCGGTTCTAGAATAAAAGGGCTATGCTGGTGTTAATATTAGAATTATATTAGCAAGAGAAGCCAATACATCGAATAATACACGGCATAATTGCCATATGAAGCGAATAGACCGAATTGATGAGAAGATTATTCATCTTTATCAAAAGGATGCACGGATCACAAACAAAGCGGTAGCGCTTGAACTAGGGGTCGCCCCTTCCACCGCATTGGAAAGAACGCGGCGTCTCGAAGATATGGGCGTGTTTACCGGATATCATGCGAATGTAAACCCAGCATTTCTTGGGGTTCGTCTTTTGGCAATGATCGCCGTTCGATTGTCGAAGCATGATCCGAATGCGGTTCATCGGTTCACGGAACACGTGCTATCCTTGCCTGAAGTTAGGGATGTGTACCACGTGGCAGGTGAAGACGATTTTCTGGTCCATGTAGCCGTGAAGGATTCCACCCACCTTAGAACGGTGGTTTTGGAAGGAATAACAGCTCAACCAGAAGTCGAACATGTCCAGACGAACTTAATTTTTGGCC
>JAURGV010000254.1 GCA_030833605.1 Rhodothermales bacterium | reverse complement strand
AATTCATGCATTGGTTACTTCGCCTTCCAATCACGGGCGGATTGATGCGATTAGGGAGCAGCACGACAAGCTTTCCGAGGCTCCTTCATCCGTAAGCGACCAAGACCTTGAATCGATGCCGGTGGTGCTCTACCAAGCGTATAGTGTACATGGAAACGAAGCCTCGGGCACCGAAGCAGCTGTTTTGTATTTGTATTACCTCGCAGCGGCCGAAGGCGAAGAAATTGAAAACGTACTCGCTAACTCTATTCTTTTGCTCGAACCAATGTTGAATCCAGACGGTCGAGACCGTTTTGGCGATTGGGTAAATGGGTATCGAGGTGGGACGGCTACCACCGATTCTCAGGATATGGAGCATAACGAGCCGTGGCCAGGCGGCCGCACCAATCACTACTGGTTCGACCTCAACCGGGATTGGATGGTGGTTCAGCACCCTGAATCGGTAGGACGTATTAAAGCGTTTCAAGAATGGCGTCCGCAGATATTAACGGATCACCACGAAATGGGCGGATCGTCCACGTTTTTCTTCCAACCAGGTATTCCTTCGCGTAAACACCCCAATACGCCGGATCAAAATGTTCGGTTGACGGAGGAAATCGCCACTTTCCATGCGGATGGATTGGATCAAATAGGCAGCGCGTACTTCAGCGAAGAAGGGTATGACGACTATTTCTACGGGAAAGGATCCGCGTACCCGGATATTAATGGATCGGTAGGCATCCTGTTTGAACAGGCTTCATCCAGAGCCCTAAAATCGGAGATGCCGGATGGTGAATTGCATTACGCGTTCACCGTGCGCAATCAATTTGTGACTTCGCTCACTACGATGCGTGCAGGATTGGCGATGCGGACCAAGTTGTTGAAGTATCAGCGGGACTTTTATAAGGAATCGCTTTCCATGGCCTCTAAAAGTGGCCAATCGGCTTGGGTATTGAACCTTGATCGGAGCCGAACCAAAGCGCAGCTCTTTGCCGAATTGATGCAGCGTCATCGGGTTGAGTTTTACGAGCTCGATAAAGACGTGACCGTTGGCGGGGTAACCATCCGGAAAGGCAACGGATACGTTATTCCTACCGAACAGCCTCAATATCGTTTAATCCGATCTTTTACTGAAAGAACTCTGGAGTACGAAGACTCGCTCTTTTATGACGTTTCGACATGGACACTTCCATTAGCCTTTGATATTGATTTGGTGGAATATCGCGGTGGATTGAAGGCTGTTCAGGGCGCTTCGACCGGAGCTATTCATCCAGACGGGGGATCGCTAATTGGTGGAAAAGCCGCTCACGCTTATTTATTGCGCTGGGACCGATTCTACGCCCCTCGCGCACTCAATCGCTTCTTGGCAGCCGGTATTGATGCTCGGTTAACGCATGAGCCGTTTTCCGTGATGGTCGATGGGAAGAAGACGTGGTTTGACCGCGGGACGGTTATTATTCCCTTAAAAGGCCGGGATACGCCCTCGAGTGCTTCAAACGCCGATTTGGTGCATGCGCTTGCGGCACAAGCGGTTGCGGAGGATCATGTCAACATGGTTGCCGCTGCGACGGGTCTTACTCCCGACGGACCAGATCTAGGAGGCAGCAGCACGGATATTCTTCAGATGCCACGCATCGCCATAGTCACAGGCACCAACTCCGGGCAAGCTGGAGAAGCGTGGCATGCGATTTCCGAACGCTTTGGGCTAACCGTGTCCTTGGTGGATTCCGATCGATTAGGCACTGCTGACCTTAGCCGCTACAACACGATCGTGCTTCCTGGTGGCGGGTATTCTGAACGAACCACCACAGCATTAAAAACATGGACACGCGGCGGAGGGACACTGATTGTGTTGGCAGGAGGCGCTTCTTGGGCTACACAGAACGACTTCATACAGGTGGATTCCAAGTCGGTCGATTTGGATTCGTTAACCGCCGGACTGCCGTATCACTTGCTGGATGAAGCTACTGGATCGCAGGCCATTGGAGGATCCATCTTCGAAATGGATTTGGACACGACCCATCCGGTTGGCTACGGATTAAAGGCCAAATTACCTGTGTTTTACGATAGCTCGACGCTTTATTCGAATGAAGGCGATGCGCGCGGATTGGTAGGCAAATTCAGTGAAACGCCTTTGCTGAGCGGCTATCTTTCGAAAGAAAAACTGGCTTTATTGCCGGGATCTGCAGGATTGTTAGCGGTTGGATCAGGTCGTGGACACGTGATTGTGTTTATGAATGAAGTCAACCACCGTGCTTATTGGTACGGAACGCAACGATTATTCTTCAATGCCCTCTTTTTCGGGTCTAGTTTCTAGTTCGTATATTGCAGTTCTTGAAATGTGTAGAAAGGTCCGTTTTCTGAGTGGGAAACGGCCTTTTTACGTATCGGCGAGAGCACGCGTTCTACCTTGTGTTCGTGGCGCGTTCCTCATGAGGTCGGTATCCGACCTGACTATTTTTCTTCTGATTTAATCCTGATTCTGTGAAAACCGCAAACCAAATACGCGCTGAGTTCTTAGACTTTTTCCAAGAAAAAGGCCACACGGTGGTCCCTAGCGACGCTATTGTGCCTGGAAACGACCCGACATTGATGTTTACCAATGCGGGCATGAATCAGTTTAAAGACGTGTTTCTTGGGGAAGGCGAACGCTCCTACGTCAGGGCTGCCGATACGCAAAAATGCCTCCGAGTTAGCGGTAAACACAATGATTTGGAAGAAGTAGGCTACGACACCTACCACCACACCTTCTTTGAAATGCTGGGCAACTGGAGCTTTGGCGACTATTTCAAAAAAGAAGCCATCGCCTGGGCTTGGGAGTTGTTGGTCGATAAATGGGGCCTAGATCCCGATCGGTTGTACGCTACGGTTCACGAAGGCGACGAAAAATTGGGTTTAAAGGCGGACGAAGAAGCAGCATCGTTTTGGCGCTCCGAAACCACGATTAATCCCGACCACATTCTGTATTGCTGGTCCAAAGACAATTTTTGGATGATGGGGGACACCGGCCCGTGTGGACCGTGCTCTGAAATCCACGTGGATTTGCGTTCGGATGAAGAACGCGCTCGTGTGCCGGGAATCAGTCTGGTAAACCAAGACGATCCACGCGTGATGGAAATCTGGAACCTGGTTTTCATCCAATACAATGCGTTACAAGATGGTTCACTGCAGACCTTAAAGTCCCAGCACGTCGATACGGGAATGGGTTTTGAGCGTGTAGTGGCCGTTTTGCAAGGTAAATCCAGCAACTATGACACCGATCTGTTTCTGCCATTATTGGACTCGGTTGCTCGCGAAGTGAAAACCGTAGCATTGAATTCGTACGAAGATGCCTTAAAAATGGAAGGTTTGGAGGGCGAAAAAGTGCAAATCGCCT
>JAURGV010000253.1 GCA_030833605.1 Rhodothermales bacterium | reverse complement strand
CTGAAACTGAATAATGGCCTCGGTCAACAAAGGATGCTGCACGCCACACGCGCCACGGAAAGGCTGTGTGCGGTCTTCGATCTTAAACCCGAGCAGATCCATGCCCTTGGCATACTGCTGTTCCCAGTCGCCCCGGGAACTTTTATCAGCGTTAAATAATGCCATGAGATCACTTGAGATCCGTGCCAACACATCAGGCGGCAGTACTTCTGCAAGGTTAGCGTCAAAGGGTACTTCGCCATCCTCTTCTTCATCCAGATTAACCGTTACGCCACCTTCCTCATCAAACTCAATGGTGATTTCCGGTAAACCTTCCTGCTCAATTTCAACTTCCACCTCCCCTGTGGGAAGGTCCTCGATCCGCGTTGCTTTTTCAATGGGCATGATGTGTCCTTATTTGACGCGCAGATTAGCAGCAGGTAGTTGCCTCAACAAGGGTTTTGGCTTTGATATTTTCTCTGCGATAAATCGGTTGATGGCTCCTGTCTCATAGGCCATGGGATCCATCGGTGTATGGGGAGGCAAGTCCTTGGCATCCATTCGCGTTTGCCGTGGACCGGTCAGCGCATCAAAAATAGCCATCATGCGCGTGTCGGGGAAAAGCTTGCGCATTTCCTTGTCCTGAGTCAAGAATTTACCAGTGCTTTGTTCCATGGCAGAAAGCGTGGAAAGCTGCTCTTCAAAAAGTCCTCGATACTCACCTTGTCTGCGTAGCAATTCCTTAATGCTTTCTTCCTTAAACTCCGCGCCAAAGACCGGTTCGCCAAAGAACTCCTCTAACTTATTTTTGTTCTTGACCATGTTTTGGATAAAAGACTCAATGGGCTTCCAATCCTTACCCAACAAATAGTAAGCACGGTAGCTGTTGTCCTGCAGCATCGGTGTCTTGTAGTTAGGCTGCGGCCTTCCAAGAATGTCTCCACCTCTGAAACTCATGGAATGTTCAAGCTCATGGAGCATGGTCCGTTCACGTTGACCCGGGGGCAACGCTTGATTAACCGTAATCAGATCGGGCGCACTACTTGCGACATATCCCCAAAGATCAGAATCAAGCGGCATCTCCTGCGTTTCTACCTTGGGATTCATAGCACGCATGTAAGCAGCAAGCTGACCTGCCGAGCGGCTGCGTTTGACATCCGGGGGCAACGGCTCTTGTTTCTCCTTTTCAGGAGGTTTGCCCATGCGTTGCAGCAAATCCTCTAGTTCCTTAACCGAATTAACACCCAAGTCCCTGGGGCGCGTATCAGCATATGTTTCACGTGGAACATCAACAGGATCAAAGGTATCAACCATACCGCCATCGTTAAATTCCTCTGGTGGTCGGATTGGAGGAAGTTCCAGACGCGGACCGCCACCTTCCCTTGTTACCAGTTCCATACGGGCAACAGCCTCGTTGAAAGCATCCTTATCCACGAACCGCTGCCAAGGGCCAAACGCTTGCTCATCCCAGCCAAAACGACGGACATTTTCCAAAAACTTAATATTTTCCGGGGACCGTGAATCGGTACGAGCAAGCTTGGCCTGATCCAAAATCTTATCCGATACTTCCCAATCGCTCGAGCGGATGTAATCGCGCACTCGCGATAAGACTTCGTATTCGTTTTCCCTCTTCGCGCCTCTTGCTTTCTCGGGAATACTAGGGTTGTCATGCCTAAACATCATCTGTTCAATCATGGGTTTTGCACGAGAAATGTCAGCAATCTGCTTTTCCGGATAAGAGGACAGGATTTGAACCAAGGGCTTTCCGTCGCCACTCATCAAAACATGTAACTCACCTTCAAAACCGCCTTTGGGTCCTGTGTAGCGATCAATGAATTCATCTGTTTTAGTACACCATCCCGCATCACAGCCCACCATCCGAATAAATTCGCGATTGTTTTTGTTGTTTACCAGATCGTCAGCCCTTAACCAGCGACTTCCGTCGTCGTAAGGCTTATACAAAGGAACGCCATTGGCCACAGCGAGGGCCTTTTTACGTTCCTGCTCCTGCAGCCAGTTATCGTAAGCCTGAACTTTACGCACGGCCTGTTCCACGGTGGTCTTTTCAAGATCCTTTGGTGCCATGCGCAACGCATCGGGCATCACCGTATCACTATCAATTAACTGCCCCAACCGCATAACAAGATTTTCAAACCCCAGCGTCCGATCAATATTGTCATTCAATGCATAGATCGGCACGTCATCCGGAATCTTATTCACCATGGCTTCAAATTCAGAATGGCGAAACGGCCTAAACTTGGAACTTAAGGTTTGGTGCTGTAACGTACTCTTATCGCCCACATTAATGCTGTAATCAACCAGCGTTTCCCAAGCTTCAGCCGGCGTGCCACGCTCCAATTGCGTTTTCTTTGCTTCAAAGCCACGCATTTTTGAACCCAGGCGGTTTAGCTCCGCAGCAGGGCGAAAGGCCGCTTGCAAAACATTCTCATCAAGATACATTGTATTGATAGGCGGCAAAATGCCTTCTTCTTTAGCAAGCTTCAGTAACGGATCGCTCTCCGTTCCCATCTCATTTTGGATATATTTACCTAACTTACCGGTAATCCACTTGTCCATTTCAAGGGATGGCTCAATACGCTTGGCATATTGCGCAATGCGTTGCTCCGACAACCCTGCTTCGCGCAAGCCATCCAATTCTTCAGCTATATCAGCTTGACGCAGTTCAGGATCCTGATATTTAAACCGATTGGGACGGATCTTATCCAACTGCATCTGTATATGCCGCGCAGGCCAATTACCGCCCTTTGGTTTTATAACGCCTGCGGCACCCATAGCACCCAACCCTGCCAACACATCAGGCACAGCACCGGCAAATTTTGCCGGTAGGGTGGCAGTAGGCACTAAACCCACGCCAAGTGCCTGACCAATACGATAGGTTTGCGAAGGATTAGTCAGTGGACGAGGCGCGGCCCCTACAAAACCACCAATAAACTCCGCAGGATATTGAATCCCCGGAATAGGTGCCACCGTTTCCCGCTCCGAAGCACGGTCCACGGCCCGTTGATAACCAGGAGGTGTTTTAAACCGCTGTAAAAGCTGCGCGGCTCGCGGATCACCGCCTGTTTGCATGCGTACAGGACCACCGTGTGCAAAATCTGAGGAAGGTGCTAAATAAATATCCTCATCCGTAAGACCCATATCTTTAGCGGATTCAACAATTTGTTTGTACTTATGCGCGCCAATGTCCTGAGGTCTTGTGCTGAAGAGATCTTTCACCACACCATAAAACCTTGGGTTATCTGGCCACTTTGCTGTTCCTGATCCCTGCCCAACGGCATCGTTGTAGCCAGAAACAAGAGAAAACCCGACAGTGGGGTCTTCGTTAAACCGTTCGTCTTCAAAACCCTGGTTCGTG
>JAURGV010000252.1 GCA_030833605.1 Rhodothermales bacterium | reverse complement strand
TGGCGGCCTCTACTCGATACCCCACTCCCAAGGACGCTGGCACGGCAGCCAATGCAACAATTACATTTACGCGCTGCTCTTCTACACCCAGAACCGATATTTTGGTGAATGCCGATGGCTCTATCCGCAGTACCGTTCCCTCGACCGCTTCCCCTCCCCATCCAGAGACCGTCACGCGGTCGGCCACTTCAATGGTTACGGCGTCTTCCGATAAAACGTCTACCACCACTTCCAATAGCCGAGCATCCCCAATTTCTAAAATGGGTGTGCCGGGTACAACGCTGGTTTCATTCCGCTCATAAATGGCTAGAATCGCACCAGAAGTGGGCGATTTTACAACGGTCGACAGCCGGATCGAATTCCCCGTTGGCGCACCTTGTATTTGCTCAATTTTGAGCTCGGCTTTCACCTGAAGAACTGTTTCCGCGGAGCTTTGGACCAATCTTTCCGCATCAGAAACCGCCAATACGGCCAATTCCAACTGTTCGGCGGTTATGATCTGATCTACTGCCAACTCTCTCTGTCGTTTCAGCGTTGCTTCTGCCTGACTCTTGGCATCAACAGCTCCTTTCAGGGCCGTTTCAGCTTGATTTAGTCGTGCAGTAACCGCTTCGATACGAGCATCAGTCACCACCTTCGATTGGTTGGACAAGGCCAAAGGAAGCACAGAAAACAGAGGTTCACCTTGTTCTACCCGCGCCCCGATCTCCTTGTCTACCCGTTGAAGTAGCCCCGACACCGGAGAACTAACCCGGTAAGCGTTGACCAAACGCGTATATCCTTCATTTCGAATATAGACTTGAAGCGACTCGCTCTGAACAATGGCCGTTTCGGTATCCACTTTACCGCCAGCCAGGCTGGTCCAGATCAAAACGATCAGTATGGCGACCACACCGAGGCTAATCCATCCTTTTTTGCCCATCTTCATAACTTAGTCCCTCGTTTTCAACACCGATATCAAATCGTAGTTATTTAGTCGCCGTCGCACGATCAAACTACTGCCTATGGCGGCAATGACGGTTATTAATGCAGAATAAAAATAGGTTTGCCAGTCCAAAATAAACGGAATGCGATAGGTCTCTGAAGCGACCTGCTCGAGTAAGATGCGTCCCAACTCTTTGCCTATAAACCACCCAATGGGAATGGAAAGCAGCGTAATAAGGCCTTGTTCACTGAACAACAAAACGGCCACTTCTTTTTTAGAAAATCCCAGCACGCGTAAACTCGCTAATTCCCTTCCTCTTTCGGACAAAGCAATGCGAGCGCCATTATAGATTACGGCGATGGAGATGACCGACGAAAATCCGATCAGAAAAAAGATGCTAATGAACAGGCTTTCTGACATTTGCTTTTCGAAGAGCTTGAAGCCGCGGCTGGGGGACGATACGTTTGCAACGACCGGCACTTTACTCAAATAATTTGCCACTCCGTCTTGGCGGTCTCCCCCTACGGAAAGATTGGCGCCCGTAATCATTTTGGGACCACCCACCATTTGATTCAATTTTCCGATTTCCATGTAGGCATTGATGCCCAAAAAATCGTCTACAATACCCACTACCTGGGTCCACACGAACCGACGAGACCCTTCCAGAAATTCCAACTGAACCTGTTGCCCCTGAGCAATACCTAGGTCGTCGGCGAGAAATTTCGAGATCACCAGTCCATTCAGTGGAAGAGCTAAGATGGCTCCACTGGCGTCTACAATTCGATTGAGTTCGTGGTCCGTTCGTCGTCCGGTGATCACAATTTCCTTTTTTAAAGGGCCCGCAAATAACCGTGCAGGAACCATCCGACTGGTTTCTATTTTCCGAACGCCTTCAAGGGTCGCTAGGTCAAACGATGCCGTCTCAGCGAGTGGCCGATTGAACGTTAGGGTCAGGTCTTCTCGTTGGGCCACATTGAATTGCAGGTTCATCATGTAATACATGCCATCAAACATGAACATGCCGATGACCAGGATGGCGACAGAAAAAGCGACTCCTAACGAAGAAAATATTGTTTTTACCGGCCTTCGCTCAATGTTTCGCAGTACCATTCTAAAGGCGGCGGGCATTTTTTGGAGCGCTTTAAATTGGCCAATCATCCCCTTTGTAAAACGCGCAGGCGCCTGAGGCCGCATGGCCTCTGCAGGAGGCAGCGACACGGCTTTTCGAACTGCACCCAACGCGCCTACCAACGCTGAAATAATGCTTACCGAAAGGGCAATCACGAGCAACGTTCCGCTCAACTGATAGGTCAGATCGGGAAAATCGAAATAGTCTTTGTAAACAGAGATCATGAGTCCGCCTAGCCAAATGCCGGACACGATTCCCACAAGGGATCCCGCCAATACGGGTAGCAAAGCAAAACGAACATAGAACCATCCAACTGCTGTGTTTCCATAGCCAAACGCTTTTAAAACCGCAATTTCTTGACGCTGGGTGGAAATAAGCCGCCTCAGTACGAGGTTTAACAAGAAAGCAACCACACCTAGAAAAATGGCCGGTATCATGGTGCCGGTTTGCCGATTGGACTGCAATTCACTTTCCAATATTTGATCCGAGATCTGATTTTCACGGGTATAGCTTCCTTGTCCTCCATAGGGCTTTAAGATTCGATCTATTTCAGATTGAACGTGCCGAATATCGCCCTGCCTAGTAAGCGTAAACGCGGCCTCATTGAAGGCTCCTTCCATGTCGAATGCGGCACTCATGGCCTTTCGACTCATCCATAGCACCCCATATTGCTCATCGTCCGGGAAGAGGGAGCCCTGTGGCACAGCATAACTGTGTTCGGGTGAAATGGCCGTTCCCTTCACTAGAAAATGCCGTAGTCGGCCATTTAGCAGTGCCTGTAGGGTATCTCCAACACTGAACGCATTGGCTATGGCAAATTTTTCACTCAATAAAACGCCGTCTCTGTCCCCTTCTTGAAGCCACTCACCCGATTTTACATGAAGCGCTCCCAGCATCTCCTTTTCTGGAGAAGCGGAATAAAAACGACCAATCGCCGGCGCACCCTCTCGATGCAAATCCAGCGTTGAGGAAAACGTAATCCGAGTATCAACCGCCGAAACGCCATCAATAGCTCGGAGCTGATTGACAATGGTTTCCGGTGCCCGCTCGACATTCGCCCACAAGTCTGGAAAATGGGACGCCTGGTAATAAGACGCTTTGGCATGGTAGAGCGATTCATACGTTCCTCGCATGGTCAGCACGGTCATCAACGCCGTAGCGGTGACCGCGGCGATCGAAACCATTTGCCCCCGATGGTGCCAAATATCCCTAAATAATTTCCTCGTGAGGGCATTCATTTCCACTTACCATATTATTTCGTCAATGGAAATGCGTGTTGAATTGACCTGACTATCCGAAATAGAACCACTACTCATCTGAACCACTCGATCGCCCAT
>JAURGV010000251.1 GCA_030833605.1 Rhodothermales bacterium | reverse complement strand
TGTCGGATGGAGGGGTTCACTCTCATCTGAATCATCTGTTCGCATTGCTCAAAATGGGGCGCCAATCCGGCATTCCGGCCTCCAATGTGCTGGTTCACGCCTTCACAGACGGCAGGGACACCTCTCCGCACGGCGCAAGAGCGTATGTGGCGGCGTTGGAACAGGAAATGGCCACGATTGGGTGCGGCCAAATCGCGAGTATTGTGGGTCGCTACTGGGCCATGGATCGCGATAATCGGTGGCCGCGGGTGGAGAAAGCCTATAACCTGTTGGTTGGGGGCGAAGGAGAGGTGTTTCAATCGGCAGCGGAAGCGATTGAGGCGAATTACGCGAAGGGGATTACGGACGAATTTGTTGAACCGGCGCTATTGGTACCTCGTGAAGCGGGATGTGTACACGATGGCGATGTTATCGTTTTCTTCAATTTTAGAGCCGATCGAGCCCGACAGCTGAGCCACGCCTTGACGAACGCCTCATTTGACGGTTTTGAGCGGACACGATTGGATAGGCTCTACATGGTTTCGTTCACGCAGTATGAATCATCGTTTGCGTTTCCGGTAGCCTTTCCTAAGGATGATTTGACCCAAACACTTGGGGAAGTGATTGCCTCCCATGGGTTTAGGCAACTACGAGCAGCTGAAACGGAGAAGTATCCACACGTTACCTACTTCTTCAACGGCGGCCGAGAAACGCCCTTTCCGGATGAAGACCGCATTTTAGTCGCATCGCCCAAAGTTGCGACCTACGACTTGCAACCCGAGATGAGCGCACCGGAATTGGCACAAAACGTGGCGAAAGCGATCACGGAAAACGACTACGCGTTGGTGGTGATAAACTTTGCCAACCCCGACATGGTGGGCCACACGGGCGTGTTTGAGGCCGCGATAAAAGCGGTTGAAGCTGTGGATGCAGCCTCCAAAGTGGTGATTGAAGCCGCGTTAAAAAAGGGTTATTCGGTAAACGTAATTGCCGATCATGGGAATTGTGATCGCATGAAAAACCCCGATGGAACGCCTCACACGGCGCACACCACGGTAGCGGTACCCCATTTGATTATCAAAGACGGATACCAGGGCCCAGTTCGCCATGGCAAGTTGGGAGACGTCGCCCCAACCATCCTCGCGCTGCTAAACCTGAATCAGCCAGTCGAAATGACGGGCGAATCCTTGTTATAGGCTAGCGTAGTTATCGAACTAGCATAGCCATAGAATTAGCGTATTTATAGACTAGCGTATGGAAATGCTGTATGGGAAAAAGGCCTGTACGGTGCCGGGTTCGCTTACGAATTGGCGCGCCTTCATCCATTCCTCGGTGATCCACGATGATGGAGAGGATAAATGGATTTGGGCTACGGTTTTAGCCGTGACTACAGGGGCCATCATTAGCTGATCAAGAAATGTTTTCTGAAGAGGGTATTTCACCACTTCGAAATCGTTGTTTTCGATGCCTGCTTTTGCAGAAACGAAGGCCAATGCCGCCTCCAAACCGCCAATTTCGTCAACTAATCCAACGGTAATGGCATCTTCGCCCGTCCAAACGCGGCCCTGAGCTATTTCTTGAACCGACTCAACGCTCAATCCACGGCTTGCAGCCACTTTGGAAAGGAAGGCTTGATAAGTCCCGTCGGTAGCCCGATTGAGCATGGCTCGTTCTGCATCGGAATAACTACGCATGCCCGAGAACATGTCGGCATAAGGCCCTGTGGTGACGTTGTCGAACGTGATGCCCAATTTGTCTTCTACCAACCCACTTAGGTTGAAAAACATGGAAAAAACGCCAATAGAGCCTGTGATGGTGTTTTTCTCGGCAAAAATGCGGCTTCCACCGGTTGCAATCCAATACCCGCCCGAGGCCGCCATATCTCCCATGGAGATAACGACGGGCATTTCCTCAGCCGTCCGTTCGATCTCGCGCAACATGGCATCGCCAGCTGGAGCATAGCCTCCCGGAGAGTTAATGCGAATCACCATCCCTTTTACACCCGTTTTGTCGCGGGCTTGTTGAATGGCTTTGGCAATGGTTTCTGACCCGGCTGATCCGCCACCGGTTAGGGGAGAATCGGCCGGTGCGCCAGACAACATGGTGCCCGTTACATGGACTACAGCAATTTTATTCGCCGAGCGTTTTGCACGGATACCTGCCGCATAAGTAGCTGTATTAACGGTAGTCAGCGCTTTGCTCGAATCCGTCCCGGCGACCACTTTGAGCATATCGCGGACTTCATCATCAAACTTCAACCCATCAATCAGTTTGTTATCGAGTGCAGATCGAGAGGAGAAAAACGCATCCGAATCCATGATGGCGCGGACGTTTTCTTCCGAAAGGTTTCTAGACGCAGATACCGACGAAACAAAGGACCGCTCAATACCATCGAGCAGGGCTTGCATCTGTTCTTTGTTTTCGGCCGACATATCCGAGCGGGTGTAGGCTTCAACGGCGCCTTTGTATTTGCCGGCGCGGACGATTTCTGCCTCAACCCCTAACTTTTCAAACAGACTGCCATAAAACGTGGAAGTAAGGGTGAACCCGTTGAATTCAAATAGGGACTCGGGTTCTAGAAAAACGCTATCGGCGACAGAGGCGACAAAATATTCGGATTCCAGCAAGAATTGATTCCGGCTGGTCGCATAAACGGGTTTGCCGGAGGTTTTAAACGCTTCTAGCGATCTACGTACGGCTTCTAAGGAAGCCCAGGACGATAGCATGCCGTTGGTCCGGATCCATATGCCCTTAATTTTCGGATCGGTTGCCGCCGTTTCAATAGCTAGGGTCATGGAATGAAGGTCGACAGCGGCTTCTCCCATTAACAGTTGGGATAGGGGATCCCCTGAAACCCTTTCTCGTAAACCACCTTGCAGATCTACCGTTAAAATAGAGTTAGATACGATTGACGGTTTCTGATCGGCCGATGCGGCCAGTGCAATCAAAAATAGAAACCCGAAAAACAAGAGCACTCCAAAAGCGAGGAGGGTGCCTAAAGCACTGGCTAACAAGGTTTTAAGAAACTTCATTTTTGAAAACGGGCTGGCAGAAATAGGGATAGTTTCAATTCAAATTCAGCGCCCCGTACCCTGTTCCCGAGTTCATATTAAAGGCACAATATGTTAAATGACGTATTCAACTATTCCATCCCGGTTTTACATCCGATCATCGTTCATTTCCCGGTAGCTTTGAGTGTGATGGGACTGCTTCTGGTAACCGGCTGGTTGATTCGAAATCGGCCTTTTTGGCTAAATGGGACCTTATGGGTCTTGGGTTCTGCCTTGGCAGGAGCCATTTTTGCGCTTCGCACCGGTGAGGCGATGGAGGAGCAAGGTGAAGGGATCGCCATCGTGGACGAATTTGTTCATTTGCACGAAACGTTTGCTGAAAGAACAACTTGGTTACTGGCCATAACCGTCGTTTGGCTCCTGGTAGCTAAATG
>JAURGV010000250.1 GCA_030833605.1 Rhodothermales bacterium | reverse complement strand
TTATCCAAATAATCGGTCAGTTCTTTTTGTACTCCCTCTAACGTAAGCGGTGACGATTCCACAACCCGATCCGTGAATTTCAAATCGGCAATCAAAGCCGAATTCTGTGGGTCAAGTTGCATTTCAACACGGACCTCGTTGGGCAATGAGCGGGAGTAGAGGGTTACGGAAAGGCCATTTGCGCCGGCTGGAGCAAGATCGCGTACTCCCATCTCGGGAACGTGAGCTCGAATTCGGCCAATGCGGTTAATCCACATAGACGCAGGTTTCGAGCTCAGCAGTGCCGGTGATAAATTGGTTTCCACGTAAGCGCGGACTCCAGCTTCATCGGCTGTTTCAATCGCAGCAACCAAGGCTCCCAACGCATTGCCTCGGGGTGAATTGGGGAACTGGCGCTGTTGTCCCCAGGACGTCATCGCAATCGAAGCAAAGAACAGGGTGACTACCAGAGCTTTTGTAAAGTGAAGTTTCATCGGTTGAATTTTGTTTTATGATCACATGAGGCAATAACGAGGTTCCCAATTCGTTGTTGTTACGGGGTCATTAAGGCTCTTTTATTTTACTATTACGATATCATAAGAACTCGATATGCCGCCATTTCAGCCGTTTCACCTAGGTTCTCTTTCTATAAATCCCCGAAGATTAGAAATTAATAGAGAAGGAGAAATTCGTTCGATTGAGCCGCTTGCGATGAGGGTATTACTCTGTTTGGTAGAGGCCAAGGGCAGAGTTGTTTCCCGTGAGGATGTGATACAATTGGTTTGGCCAGACGGATACGCCGGAGAGGGCAGCCTGTCACGCGCTATTTGGAGTTTACGCGATGCATTGGGCGACGATGCCAAGAAGCCGCAATACATTGAGACCATTCCTCGCGTTGGGTATTGTCTAAAGGAAGAAGTCCGTTTTGAAGACGGGGACGCTGACGCCCTCGAATGGCATCCCGTTCAAAACAAAGAGGTTTTGCGACTGCGCAAAAGTGTTCGAAACCTACGCATCGCCGTTGCCACCTTGTGTCTCGCCGTATTGGGAACAGCTGCTGGGTGGCAAATTTCGTCCCAGGACTTGCCCCGTTCCTACCAGCATCGGCTTAAAGTGATGCGTCCCGATGGGAGTGTCGATTCCCTATCGGTGACCAGTTCTTCACCAGTAGCCGTTAACACCAGCTGGTTTAACGAAAAAACCCGGAAAGACAATTAGCCGTTCCGGGTTTAAAAAAGTGTGACTCCGCTTGGATTCGAACCAAGGACCCTCTGATTAAAAGTCAGATGCTCTGCCAACTGAGCTACGGAATCAACAGTGCTTCATTTTTATCGTGATCGATACGAACGATGGCACAGAAACTAAAATTACGAAATTGAAGTGGTCTACTCCAAATCGAAAGCTTTGAAGGTTTTATGAGATTGCAAGGATTTAGGCTTCTTTCCAAAGACTTTTCATCTCAAATCGCATTAATAACCGCCCCGACATCAAAGAAGGATTAAAATTGACAAATCCGTTAACCAAATAGATTTCTTCGGGAGTGCAATTAAATATCAATTTACACTCTTGGTCGCCCTTGCGAACGTCTACGGTGAAAATCGCCGCTACAAGTCCATTTGAAGCCGATCCAACGAAAATATCTTGCTCTTCTCCGTCGGCAGAAATGGTGCCGGGTACAAATCCGTAATCAATCGGATAAACGATTTCAGGAAAACCGGGATGGGTAGCGTGTTTAGGGCGGTCTAATTCGACACCTTTCAGTCGAATCACTTCGTCCCAACGCCGCCAATCAATCCAACCGGGTAATCCTTGCGTCATTTAGCTGAAGGAGATTTTTCGAGCAACTGAATGTGTAATTCCTTGAGTTGGTGCGCATCTACATTGTCGGGCGACTGAACCATCGGCTCTTGCGCGCTTTGCGTTTTGGGAAACACAATAACGTCGCGAAGCGACGAAGCGCCTGCCAATATCATCACCATGCGATCCAATCCAAACGCGATGCCACCGTGGGGAGGAGCGCCGTATTTGAACGCATCCAACAGGAATCCAAAACGCGATTGCGCTTCTTCTTTTCCAATGCCTAGGGCATCAAACATCATTTGCTGAACGTCGGCTCTATGAATACGAATGGATCCACCGCCAATTTCCATTCCGTTAAGCACAATATCGTACGCTTGAGCGCGAACCGCACCCGGATCGGTGCCCAACAACGCCATATCGGCGGCCGCAGGGGACGTAAACGGATGGTGCATCGCGTGGAAGCGACCGGCTTCTTCGTCGTACTCCAATAACGGGAAGTCGGTGACCCACAAGAACTTCCAAGGTCCGTCGGCACTGTCCGAAATCAATTCCAACTCCGATGCCATGTGCAAACGCAGCGATCCCATCTGGCCGAACACTTTGGGGGATTCACCCACCATTATCAAAACAAGGTCTCCAGTAGCAGCGCCACACGCCGCAACGGCGCGCTCAACATAACTGGACGCGAGCACTTCTTCCTTAACACTCGACTGAATGCCGGATCCGTCAGCAGGCAGTTTGATGTGGAATAAACCACCGCCGCCTAGTTTGGCACGAACAATATCCTTGTCCAATTTGTCGAGTTTGCCCCGGCCGGTATCGCCCCAACCCGGGACTACCATGCCGACAATCGCTCCGCCCGTTTCCAGCGCGGAATCAAACACGCGGAATCCACTTCCTTTGAACGCCTCCGACAAATCGTGCAATTTCATATCGAAACGCAGGTCGGGTTTGTCCGATCCATACGTTTTCATGGCTGAATCGTAGGACATGCGCGGGAAGGGGAGCTCTAAATCAACCCCCTTGACGGCTTTCCAAATGCCGGCTAACATGCCTTCGGCTGTTTTGTAGATCAACTCTTCGGTCGCAAACGTCATCTCGACGTCGATCTGAGTAAACTCAGGCTGACGATCCGCACGTAGGTCTTCATCCCTAAAACACTTTACAATCTGGAAGTAGCGGTCAAAACCAGCCACCATCAAAATCTGTTTGTAGGTCTGAGGAGACTGGGGGAGGGCGAAAAACTTACCCGGATGAACCCGGCTTGGTACCAAATAATCCCGTGCACCTTCTGGCGTCGACTTCATTAACACCGGCGTTTCGACTTCAACAAAGTTTTCGCTGTCATAAAACGCACGCACTGCTTGGTACACGCGGTGACGTAGCAGCACGTTGTCTTTTAATTCAGACCGGCGGAGGTCTAAATAGCGGTATTTGAGGCGTAAATCGTCAGAAGCATTGGTCTGCTTTGCTTCGTGCGACGACACCATGAAGGGGAGAGGCTCAGACGTGTTCAGAATAATCATATCCTGCGCTTCGACTTCAACCGCCGACGTAGGGAGCTCCAAATTTTTAGCTTCCACTTCGCGCGCGACCACCTTCCCACGGACCGAAATCACAAATTCAAAACGTAGGGTTTCTGCCAGTTTGGCC
>JAURGV010000024.1 GCA_030833605.1 Rhodothermales bacterium | reverse complement strand
ATCTGGTCTATGTTTTTGGCGCGCAGTCGCTCGCCCAGAACCCGTCCAACCTCAGGCATTAGATGGCCACTAAGCATCGGAATGCGGGTATCCAACAACCATCCAATGGGTTGCCCCCGCGGGTCGGTAATATCCTCTTGTTCAGCTCGCACCAAGGCTTGGTCGTATAACTGACGACCAAGGTCCACCAAACCCGTGTACATGTCTGAATTCCGATTGGCCATGGTCCGTTCGTTATGCCGTTACAAAATCGTACAAAGGGAATCGAGCCGTTAACTCGTGAATGCTGCCCCGTACATTTTTGATGAGCGTCGCATTGGTGGGGTCCGAAAGAACCGTGTCAATCATGCCCACGATGGCACGAAAATCATCTTCCATCAGTCCTCGAGTAGTCATCGCCGGCGAACCAATACGAATTCCACTGGTCACAAACGGACTTTCGGTGTCGTAGGGGACCATGTTTTTGTTGACGGTAATATCCGCTTCACCCAACACAATCTCCGCGTCCTTTCCGGTGATCCCTTTGTTTCTGAGGTCAATTAAAGAAATATGGTTGTCTGTTCCTCCGGAAACCACATTGTATCCGCGTTCTACAAACGCGTCGGCCATGGCCTGCGAGTTAGCAATCACCTGTTTGGAGTAGGTTTTAAACGAGTCGTCTAGCGCCTCTTTAAAGGCAACGGCCTTGGCGGCAATAACATGCATGAGCGGCCCGCCCTGCATCCCTGGAAAAACTGAAGAATCAAAAAGCTCACTCCAGTTTTTTACCCGACCTGATTTTGGAGCCACTTTCCCCATGGTGTTTTCACCATCTTTACCGATGAGGAGCATACCCGCGCGTGGCCCACGGAGGGTTTTGTGCGTCGTAGTCGATACAATGTGACAATGTGGAAGCGGATCGTTCAAACATTTTGCGGCAATCAAACCAGCGGTGTGGGCCATATCCATCCACAAAAAGGCTCCCACTTCATCGGCGATGGAACGGAACGCCGCGTAATCGAAGTCCCGGCAATAGGCCGACGCCCCAATGGAAATCATGCGGGGCTTAATGCGAAGCGCTTGTTCGCGCACCTTATTCATGTCGATTCGTCCAGCCAAAGGCCCATCCGGTTCGACACCGTAATATTCCGATTTATACAGGATACCCGAGAAGTTTACCGGACTTCCGTGCGTTAGGTGCCCCCCATGTGCCAAATTCAACCCTAAAAAGGTGTCTCCAGGCTGCATCAAGGTCAAATACACAGCGGCATTCGCCGACGCACCTGAATGCGGTTGGACATTGACCCATTCGCAATCAAAAAGCTGTTTGGCTCGGTCACGCGCAATGTCTTCGGCGACATCCACGAACTGACATCCTCCGTAATACCGTTTTCCAGGAAGCCCTTCGGCATATTTGTTGGTCAACGGCGATCCCATAGCCTGCATCACGGCGCGAGAGACAAAATTTTCCGAAGCAATGAGTTCTAGGCCTTCATTTTGACGCGCTACTTCTTTTTCAATCGCGCTGTAAATGGCTGGATCGGCCTGCTGTAAATTCGACATGGAGACAATGATGAGGGTTTACAAAGAAAAATACGGATGAAAGTACGTCAGAAGCCTCAATGGGTCATGGCATAAACAAGAATATTTGTGCCCATTTGAAGAGATGCCTTTCTCAACGACTCTGGCTTTTCGTGCACAGACATCGGCTCCCAACCATCTCCCAAGTCCGTTTCGTACGTGTAATATACCATGACCCGCCCACCTTCATTCACCAAAGCGAAGCCTTGAGGAGGTTTGCCGTCGTGCTCGTGCACTTTCGGTAAGCCATTGGGAAAAGGAAATACGAGGCTATAAAGGTCGTGTGTGAAAGGCAGTTCAACCAGTTCTAATTCCGGAAATACTTTTTTCAACTCCCGACGGATGTAGGCATCCAGGCCATAATTGTCGTCAATATGCAAAAAACCGCCGTTTTCTAGGTAGCGACGCAACCTCAGGGCCTCACTGCTGGACCAGCGCACATTCCCATGGCCGGTGAGATACACATAGGGATACGAAAATAGGTTGTCGCTCGATAGTTCAACCACTTCCTCCCTCGGAGCAACATCAAGCAGGGTCTCTTTTCGAACAAAAGACAACAGCTCCGGAAGAGATTCTGGATCGCCATACCAATCGCCTCCCCCTTCATACTTAATGCGAGCAATGGTAAACGCATACGATTCTTGGGCGTATGCCTCAAACGGCATTATCCATAATGCCAACAACACCAAGAGCCCCAACGTGTTACGCAGTCGAATGAACGCTATTTTTTTCGGAAGATGGGCGAAAATCATACGGCCGAAGTGCAAGAGGGGGGTGTAAAAAAACGTATTACGGATTGGTCCTCGATAGGTTTTGATCGAAGTGTCGTTACGAAGCCTTTATGAGAAAACTTGGTAGAACGGCAATTTATGAATCTTGATGCCCATTATTGGGTAAATTGGTTCTCGCAATAATCTCACGCCAACTTTTTGTTAGTTAGCCGTCCAGCCAGCTTTTCGTCAGCACAACACCATGCAATCCTATTTAAACGATCAAATTACAACTGTTCTTGCTGGCATGGGTGGGACCCCTCCTGGATTTGAGTTGGAATTTCAGCAGCCAGGAAACCCCGATCACGGCGATTTAGCGTGTAATGTAGCCATGCAATTGGCTCGGCATTTCAGAAAATCACCGCGTCAGATTGCAGAAGACATTAAAGCAGGTCTTGAAGCGCTGCCACTAGATGCCAGTAAAATTGAGTCCGTTGAGGTTGCTGGACCTGGTTTCTTGAATTTCAAAATATCTTCCAGCCATCTTTTCGATGCGCTTCAAGTGATTTTAGACGCGGAGAACGCCTATGGCCGAACCCAGTCCGGTGAAGGGAAAAGCGCACTCGTCGAATTTGTTAGTGCCAACCCCACCGGTCCACTTACGGTTGGTCACGGAAGAAATGCCGTTTTAGGGGACACCATCGCCCGAATGTTGGAATGGACGGGCTACGATGTGCAGCGCGAGTACTATTTCAACGATGCAGGAAGGCAAATGCGCGTCCTGGGCGAATCCGTTCGAGCACGATACATGGCCTTCCAAGATCCTGCCATCCCCATGAAAATGATTGGCGACGAGGGCGATCAAGTTAGCGTACCCGAGCCGTTTCCTGAAGACGGCTACCTAGGCGAATACATCGCAGACATCGCCGGAGAGCTTTTTAATTCGGGTGAAAAAGTTGATTTGGCCGACGTAGATCGATTCAAGCGTGCCGCCGAAGAAAAGATTTTTGCTGAGATTGGGGCGACGCTCGAGCGCATGGGAATTAACATGGATTCCTATTTCAATGAGCGGAGTCTGTACGATTCCGGTCAAATATGGGCGATTATTGATCGATTTAAAGCCTTAGACCTAGCTTACGATAAGGAAGGGGCTGTTTGGCTTCGAACCACCGCCTTTGGTAAAGAACAAGACACGGTATTGGTTAAAAGCACAGGAGAACCCACCTATCGACTGCCAGATATTGGGTATCATATCGACAAACTGGACCGCGGTTATTCCAAAATCGTAGATGTGTTTGGCGCCGACCACATTGCCACCTTCCCCGATGTGGTTGAAGGCGTCCGCGCGTTGGGCCACGATGCCGATCGCATCGAAGTGGTGATTTATCAGTTTGTGACGCTGGTTCGTAGCGGAGCACCGGTAAAAATGAGCACCCGGAAAGCCACTTACGTGACGCTCGACGAACTCATGGACGAAGTGGGAGAAGATGTAACCCGCTTCTTCTTCTTGATGCGTTCCCCCAATACGCACCTAGAATTTGACCTTGACTTGGCCAAAGAAGCTAGCGATACGAATCCTGTATTTTATTTGCAGTATGCGCATGCCAGGATTCAATCTATTTTGAGGAAAGCTGCCGAGATTGACATGGAAGTCGTTTCCGATGCCGACTTGTCGTTATTGGTTCATGAAACCGAAACGGGCCTTATCAAAACGTTGATGGCGCTTCCAGAACAAATTGAGCGGGCGGCAGAACTTCGAGAACCCCACCGATTGGCAAACTTCCTTCGGGAGGTGGCCGTGGCCTTTACCCAGTTCTACGGCAACTGCCGTATAATTGGAGAACCCATCGGCATCGCATCGGCGAGATTAAGATTGGCCACGGCCACCGCATTGGTTCTTAAAAACGGCTTGGCCGTTTTGGGAATCTCCGCTCCGGATCGGATGTAACAATTACAGCCTTCCCCCTATCCAACTCGAGTCCACCCCCCGACCAAAACAACGTCCAACTCCATGTCATCCAAATTACGGATTGGTTTCCAAGGCGAAGTGGGAGCCTACAGCGAAGAAGCTGTGGGGGCTCTTTACAAGACGGAGCAGTCGGTAGCCGTTCCTTTTCCGAGCTTTGAATCGGTATTCGAAGCCTTGCAATCGGGTGAAGTAGACCGAGCGGTACTGCCGATCGAAAATTCGTTGTTTGGAAGCGTTCATCAGAATTATGATCTCCTTAGAGAGCACGACGTGAACATTGCAGCGGAAGTGCAAATTCGCATCAAACACCAACTTTTGGCTCCCAAAGGCAGCTCAATAGATCAAATAACCCACGTTTTTTCCCATCCACAGGCCATTGGGCAGTGCCGCCAGTTTCTTCGCACGCACCTACCCAACGCGGAGGTGGTGCCGGCCTATGACACGGCAGGGGCAGCAAAACAAGTCGCGGCGAAGCAAAATCCGGCCCATGCAGCCATCGCCAGTCGAGCGGCGGCTAGGGAATACGATTTGGCCACATTGGCATCGGACATTGAAAGCAATCACGAGAATTACACCCGATTTTTGGCGCTGGGCGTGCCTACGGTAGACTTGAATGAAGGCTTGGACGCGGCAAACGCAACCCAAATGGGATTTAAGACGTCGTTACTGTACGCTCAAAAGGAAAACCTTCCTGGTGGTCTATTCAAAAGCCTAGCGGTATTTGCCTTACGAGATATCGACTTGTTCAAAATCGAAAGTCGACCTCTTATTGGAAGCCCGGGGAAGTACATTTTCTATTTGGATCTTGAGGGGCACGCTTCGGACGATTCCATCAAGAATGCGCTCCACCATTTGAAAGAAATCGCGGCTTTCGTAAAAATACTGGGTTCGTATCGCGTGGGTAGGTTTGTGGAGTAGTCCACCAAAGCAAATTATGCAGTCATTAGTACCACATATAGAGAAAGCCAAAAAAGGCGACCAAGCGGCCCTATCCATCATTCTCACGAAATTGGAGCCGGTGTTGCGCGCTTTTTTCATCTCACGCATTGGCCGACGACCCGATGTGGACGACTTGGTTCAGAATACCCTTCTTCGGGTTCACCGTGGCCTCTCGGATCTTAAGGACGACACGCGACTGAAGGCGTTCGCTATGAAAGGCGCCATTTACGAGCTCCAGGACTTTTACCGCGGCCGATACAAGCCCAAAGAAACCCTTTTCGATTCCGACGAAACGCCCGAAATCCATTCGCTGGATGCTTCCGCAGAAGAGCAGATGGATGTGGAATATGCCTTGTCTTCGCTTTCTCCCCATGCGCGTGAAATTATTGAACTGAGGGAATATGGCTACAAATACGAAGAGATTGCCGATATGGTAGGATCGACAGAAGCAGCCATTAAAATGCAGGTAAAAAGGGCGTTTGAGCGGATGAAAGATGCACTTATGGCCTTTTTGCTTTGGATTGCTATTCCGGCCACATTTTCTAGGTAGTCCCTGTTACTATCTAGAGGTATGTAGCGGCATAGTGTATAGTCGCATTTCTTGCGACCGATACATGATTTGAACTACCAAAAACAATTACTTGTTTTTACTTGTCGTACTCGATAGAAGATATTGTCGGACTTGATTCGTTTTCAGCGGACGACGTTGCAGCCATTAAAGCTGCAATGCTTGCCGATGAATCGCTTCGCTTAGCGGTATCCAGATGGATTGCCGTTTCCAAGTGGGTACGCCTTTCTATTGAAAACGACTTTCCGTCCAGCCAAGTCCTTGTTCGTTTTGCCTTACGCGAACAACTTTCGGAGTCAGATTGGACGAGTCAGGAGTGGGCGAGCCTCAAGCAAGCAGAATCTGTGATGGCCGATGCCATTGCTAACCATGCATCCCTCGCTCGCATTATTTCTCGTATTCAGAATGATGCGCAGGCTTTTGATCAAGCATGGAATGCTTCCGTCGATAGCATTCAAGCTGGAACGATTGATAGAGCTCCAGTAGCTCGCCGTTTTTCGGGAATGCGACTGGTCCGGACCGCCCTTTCCGCAGCAGCGGTTGTAGTGGTCATTGCGTTTGGAATTAATCAATTGACTCCGAACGCCACGTTACCCCACCACGTCATTGAATACGCAGCTGGCGAATCGAATCATGTCGTTTTGGAAGATGGCAGCACGGTTAGATTGGCTGAAAATAGTAGCCTTTCTTGGGATGGCGACTTTAGCCGAACGGTTTCGCTGTCTGGAAGCGCCTTTTTTGATGTAGATGCCTCTTCCGAGCCCTTTTTCGTTGAAACCGAAGTTGGCGTAACCACGGTGCTGGGTACCTCCTTTGGCATTCAGACTATTCCTGCAGACGAAAATGGAAATCCTACGGTCAAAGTAACCTTGGTTTCTGGACGCGTTTCACTGTCTGGTCAAGGTTCAGCATCGAAAGTACTGGCCCCAGGTGAACAAGGAATTATTACACGATCGGGCATAACGGTTGCTCCGGTAAACCTTACCGAGTCCTTGACCTGGACTGAGTTTTTGGTTTTCCGGGATACGCCCATGAAAGAAGTGGTTGCCGAATTGCAGCGTCGATTTGAGATTAAAATCATTCTCGACAAGCACTTCACGGACACGCCTCTTACCGGTACGTTTGACCAAGATCGGGGGGCCAAAGAAATCCTGAACATCATGGCAACTGCCCTGGGCGCCCAATTATCGGTAGACGCGCAAACGGGTACGTTTTCTTTGGAACGCAGCGAATCGGCAGGGCTATAAGCCTCATTCGAGCGCTATCCAAGTTCCCTGTTGATTTGTGGCTTTTTACCCAAAGGTCCTTTCGTCTCTCCTTTTAAGTAGTTTGCTTTGGATTTGTAACGCTTCTTTGACACAAGGTCAGGAGATTCAAATTCAATTTGACAAAACACCCTTGTCCGAAGCGCTGATTACGTTTCGGGATGCCACAGGAACAGACGTCGTATACAGCCCACTATTTGTCGGAGGGCATAAAACGTCCTGCTCCTACCGTGGGAACTCAGCCCGGGATGCCTTGATTTGTGTGGTGTTGGGTCTTCCTTTTCGCGTACAAGAAATTGGGCGCAATCAATTTGTTTTAGTCCCCTTTTCTCCGGCTTCTTCCTCCGAAGCATCCGAAAAAGTGGTCCTTAACGGGTTCATTCGCGATTCCCAAACGGGAGAAACCCTAATCGGGGCGCATGTTTTATTGCCTAGTATTGGCGCTGGAGCCGTCACCAACGACGCCGGATTTTTTGCTTTTCCAGGTATTCCGTCCAGAAATACCGAAATAGCGGTTTCCTATATCGGCTACGAGCGGCTCGATACGACGCTGGTCGCTCAGTCTAGCGCGTTACAACTCGGTTTACATCCAAGTACGGAAACGCTTTCAGGTATTGTAATTGAACGCGAATCCATTAGCCGTAGCGATCTGGAAGCAACACCCGGCCTGATCTCTCTAACTCCGAGGGAAATCGGATTGCTTCCTGCTTCCATTGGTGGAAGCGATGTTTTAGAGGCTCTTCGCTGGATGCCGGGAATTGAACGAGCCGGCGAAGCCACAGGGGGCTTACTGGTTCGAGGAAGCGGCCCCGATCAAAATTTGTACTTGATTGATGGCGCCCCCATCTACCATCCGTGGCACGCATTTAGCCTTATTTCGACCTTCCAAACCGATACGTTCAAGGATATCACCTTCTACAAAGGAGCGTTTCCTGCTGAATATGGAGGGCGCCTGTCGGCTGTTTTAGATGCCGAATTGCGGGATGGAGCGCGAACCGAACCACGGGCGATTGTTGGTCTTTCTGCTTTAAACGCTAATTTTCTGATAGAAAGCCCCATTAGCCCGAATACCTCCTTCATGCTATCCGGGAGGCGGTCATATATAGACAAGATTATTGGCCGAAATCATCCGGTTGAGGATGATTTCGGCCGACGAGACACTTTGCGAACCGGTTATTATTTTTACGACTGGAGCGCCAAGCTTTCTCATCGACCCGATACCAAATCCAACTTTACCCTTTCCTACTATTCGGGTTCAGATGTATTGGACCTCCGACTGCCCTTTGATCTATCTCTCGATTTTTCGACATGGCTTCGACCTGCGAATTTGTTTTTCGAAGTCGATCAGCATTGGGGAAATCGCATTTTCAGTGCCCGTTTCCAACGTTTGATCTCCAATCAGCTCTTTTTGACGGCAACCGCGTATCGTTCTACATACGATGCGGCTGAAAATACATTCATTCGCCCCACGCAATCCGCTTTTGTTCGCAGCCAGTACGCTGTTAGCCTGGAAGACCTTGGTGGGTCTGTCGATTTTGATTATTACCCCACCACTGAACATCAGGTCCGATTTGGATTTTCAGCCATTCAACATCAATTCGGCTCCCGAATTAATGCCTTGGTTGCCTATTCGCCGAATTTGATTGAACCCTTGCAGGAGGCGACTCAAACGCAAACCACCGAACTGGCGGCGTACGTCCAAGACATTTGGCGACCCAATCGCTACTGGACCTTCTATCCTGGCATTCGATTCAGTTATTTTGGAAAAGGAGGGCATTTCAGAGGCTCCCCTCGCCTTTCGGTTCAATTTTCCGCTGACCCGCGAATCCTGATTATTAGGGGTTCCGTTGCCTCCCAAATTCAGTATATACAGCGCATTAGGGACCGCAATTCGTTATTGTACGATTTGGTATCCAGTCGATGGATTCCAACAAATGCCGATACCGATCCGTCTCGCTCGGGGCAAGTTACCATCGGATTTGAATCCCGAATCATCCCACGCGTTAAGTTGCAAACGGATGTTTACCTCCGGGGAAGCCGAGGCATTCTTTTGCCAAAAGATGAGTTCCAATCCAAAAATGGGCTTTTAGGGCCAGGAATAGAGATCGCCACGCTTTTAGGACAACACACATCGGGGAACGAACGTTCTTTTGGTGTGGAAATAAGTGCAGAAACGACGTGGAAGTCGTGGGCGCTGACGACATCTTATTCCGGCCTCCAATCTGAAAGTCGGACAATCGGCTTAGGCGAGTCCTCTTTTAAACCTACTCGATTTGAAATTCCGCGCTCGTTCGTGTTTAATGGTACCCGTGTCACCAATCGGTGGACCACCGGTTTTTCCATGATTTGGAGAAGCGGTTATCCCCTAACCGTGCCCGTGTCCCGTTACCAACTTTCCGATCCGGTCACGGGCGAGAAAACGTGGTTTTTTCACAACCCGGAAATTAATAACGGACGATTGCCGGTCTATTTCCGTTTTGACGTTCATGTGAGCTACGCTTTTCGATTTGCGTCTGCGAGTTGGCAAGCAGGCATCAATTTTTATAACGTCATAAACCGACGAAATGTGATTGGGCGCACCTTTGACCCAGCGTCGGATGTCTTTAAACCCAACGACCGTCTAGGGCTTCCTTTACTGCCGTTGTTTGACCTGAAGATGGGCATTTAGTGATGAAAAACTACACCACCTATCTGTTTTCGGTTCTTCTTTCCGTAGTCATGCTGGCGTGGATCGGATGCGATGCGGTTCAACCCGGAGATGAAGGCACCTTAGTTGTTGAAGCCTATTTGGATGTGGGTAAACCGCTTCCAACCATTCGAGTGACACAAGTCGCCCCATTGACGCAACGATCCAGTACGAATCAAATTACGGGGACGCCGGCGTCGATTGTGCTGATTTTGGACGGCGAGGCCTTTTCGTACACCTTGGTGGATGCCGAACAAGGGGTGTATGCACCAGCGTTCGCAGACGGTGTGTTGGTGCCGTTTGGAAAACCGTATTCCCTTTCAGTAGAAGTGGGGGATAAAAAAGCTCATGCGGATGGGATAACGCCTTTCCCCGTTTCAATTCAATCCGTAAACATTAAAGTCGCTGAGACGCCGGTCGAAGCGGTTCTTTTAGACTCTTTGGATATCGGGCTAGACTCCTTAAACATCAGTTTAAACACGCGGACGGGATATATTTACCCGGTGGAAGTGTCTATATCATGGTTAGCCGACCAGTATTCGGCTGAAACGCCTTGGATTGAAACTAAACTCAAACCCGTTACATCGTTTTCTTCGTCCATCATCGATTTCTTCCTACTTCCAAGCGATATTTTTCCGGAAGAATCCAGCAAAGTGGGCGACGATCGACTCAGAACGTGGAACGGGGTGTATGCCGTTCCCGTCCCACAACTATCCGATCCTTTTCCAACGCATGAACTACAAGTTGCCTTGCTGCGTTCAAACGATTCATATGCCAAGCATGCCTCTAGCAGATTGGACCCTTCTGGTAGAGAACCACTTACAAACTTGACCGGTGCCGTCGGGTTTGTGGGTGCGATGTCCATCGATTCTGTTCGAATCGAAGTGAACCAATAAAACGGCCTTTAACACTCAAATTCCCCAACTTCGTGATTCGCATTAAAGCTCTAGAACTACCCAAGATTCCTGAAGGTGGTGGAACGATCTCTAATCTTGCCTTCCAAAAACAGGACCCGAATAGATGTTCGGTTTTTTTGGATGAAACCTATGCTTTCGGGCTTCACGTTGACATCGTGATGCAAAGGGATTTGAAAAAAGGCCTCTTTTTGTCGGAGCAACAATGCAATGAGCTGGCTGATGAAGACCTTTATTTCAAAGCCATGAAGCGCTGCATGGACTTTATTGCCTATCGCCCCAGATCGCAATCGGAAATTGATTCCCGTTTAAAGCAGTTGGGAGTTTCAGAGGAAATCGCCCAGCGCGTAGCTGGACGTCTGGCCGAATTAAATCTGGTCAACGACGCAGAATATGCACGCATGTTTGTAGAGTCCAGAATCAGATCTCGTGGATTTGGGCGTTTCAGAATCAAACAAGAGTTGATTCAGAAAGGAATTGAATCGTCGGTTGCCGACGCGACCCTAGACAAATTGTACACTGCTGAAAATGAACAATCGCAGTTGGTAAAATTGATTGCAGCGGCTAAACGCAAATATCGGAATGAGACCGACCAAAAGGTCCAAACCAATAAAATAACGTCGTTTTTAGTCCGAAAAGGATTTGATGGCCACGCGATTAGAGAACAGCTAAAGGCCAGTGAGTAGACCTTTAAACTGGTTGAAAAACGAATCGAATTGTTTAGATTCGGGATCAAAACCAGCTCTAATCGTATAGGATTAGTTTATGTCGGAAACTCTTTCAGCGGACAAATGCGTCTGCGATAAACGATCTCGTGAAGCATACCACCCATTCTGACTACAGTTTGAGCGGATTGGACCTGTTCTTAGCCCTGCTAGGACTTATTGGTGTGGCCCTGTTCGTTGTCTTCCTGCCCAAAGAACATCTCGATGCATCGGTCCAACTTGAAGTTTCGGACCAACAAGTACTGGCTATTACAGCAGAATTTCTTTCTGATCAGGGCATTCAGACCGAAGGTTTGGAACCGAGCGCCACCTTGAAACGACGGCCCGAATTGCTGGAATCCCTTCAGCAGGACCTTGGGCGAAAGGAAGCGTTGCAGTTTTTGTCGTCCGAGAGCAGAAATGAAGTGTCTGGGTACTACTGGGAAGTGGATTATGCTATTCCTGTGGACCCCAAAACGCAGGAATTTGGAAATTCACCCAGTGTGTTATTTAGATTTGAAGTAGCACAAAACGGTCTTATTCTTTCGTTTGATGACCAAAACCGAGTTTTAGGTTCGGTTGGAGCGGTGTTTGGGAATACCCGGTTTAGTGTAAATAGAAAGGCGCTGGGTGCTGCCTTAAAAGCGGACACCATGTCTGATGCAGACATTCGATCGCAATTAGGCGCGCTCTCCGATTCTATTTTTGCGAATTACATTTATTTCGATTTGGCGCAGGACGCGACCGATCCGTTAGCGGCACTTTTGAAGGTGCCTGAGTCGCAACAACCCGTCGCCTTGGATTCGTTAAGGCTCCGAAAACTGGTGGACTATTATGTAGAATCTTCTGCATTCGCCCACTTGGATCTTCGGGTTGACTCCATTCGAATAGCAACCACATCGTCACCGCTATCGGCTAGAGTAGGCCTAAAAACCAGGCAACCCATTGCAGGCCAATACATTGATGTTGATTTAATTATTCCACCATCGGGATCGTTGTCGTCTTTAAAATCTACCTACAGACCGGTAGTCGAAGTATCACATAAAGTCTCCACCACCTTTATGGTGATCGGAATAGGGCTTTTTGGGCTGTTCACCGTCATTTTTATCATCGTGTTTTTCAAACGTTTGATTCTTCGGCTGCTGGATACGAAAAGCGCCATGATCGATGCGATGATTCTAGGGGTGGCTGTTGGCACGATTTCTGTCCTACTGGCCTACAATAGTGAACCGTTTTTTTCCTCAGCAAAGCCCTTTATCTCCCTCCTTTTGGGGCTGGTCATATTTTCTTTTTCGGCTGGTGGAGCTGCCGTACTGGCCTTTATGGTGGCCGGCGTAACCGATTCCGTTGTTCGAGAACACGACGAGAATAAACTAAGAACCCTCATTCTTCTCAGGCACGGAGATTTACGTAATCGTCCATTTGGGGCGAGTTTATTACGAGGACTTTCGCTTGCCGGTGTGATGTTGGGATTGGCGGTGATCTTTCTCGGCGTATTTCCTCACATTGACTTGAAATTGGATGACCTGACGACGGCAAACTCGTCTGCCAGTCCGATAGCGCTGATCGTATTTAGATCGTTTGCCTCCTCCTATTTTGGAATACTCATCTGGTTGGTTGGCATTGCTTCGGCGGCATTTAGGTGGTCGTCGAGTCCGACCTTAGCCTTCATCTTGTTGGGCGTCACCGGTTCGGTTATGACGCTTACCCCTTTCGATGCAAATGCTGGCTATTTCGGGCTGGTTGTTTCCGGCGTATTTGCCCTAATTCTCGCCTGGACGTATATCAAATTTGATATTTTTACCGCTATAATGGCCGTTTTTACAACTAAACTGCTATGGGCCCTAGGCGAATATCTTCTGATACCCGATTTATCAAACGGAATCGATGGGATTTTAGGCGGTTTGTTTTTAACCGTTGTGTTAATCGTTGGGATTTTAGGTGTTGTTAGTAAACGGACTGGGCAAGAGGCGGAGATGTATGTCCCAGGCTATGTAACTGAATTGGCAGGCCAGGAACGAGTAAAAAAAGAATTAGAAATCGCAGGCCAAGTCCAGACGTTTTTCTTGCCCCGTAAAATGCCTAAAATCGAAGGACTCGATATCGCTGGAATGTGTTTGCCCGCGACAGAAGTGGGAGGTGATTATTACGACTTCATCGAGCTAGACAATGGTCGAATGGCATTTATTCTGGGTGATGTTAGCGGTAAAGGTATTCAAGCTGCGTTTTTCATGACCTTGGTTAAGGGCATCATTCAGACGTTGAGTCGGCAAGGCTTAGGAGCGGCAGAAGTAATGCGGCGCCTCAACCACCTTTTCTGCATGAATGCACCTGCGGGTACCTTTATTTCGGTGATATACGGCGAATTTTCCCCTGCGGACAGTTCATTTACCTTTGCTCGTGCCGGTCACAACCCAGCCATTTTGTTTGAAGAGACCAACGCTAATGCGGTTGCCCTTCAGCCAAAAGGGATGGCGATTGGCTTTGCGGATGGCAATCGATTCGATTCCACCATCGAAGAAAAAACGGTCTACCTAAAACCCGGCGACTCCATGGTGTTTTACACGGATGGTTTCTCTGAAGCGATGAATCGCAAACGGGATTTGTATGGCGATGATCGTTTGCTCCATAAAGTCACGCAATTCGGCAGTAAATCAGCATCGGCCCTTCTCCGGTTAATGACCGAGGATGTTCACCATTTTATTGAGGGTATGGGACGCGCGGACGACATGACGATGGTGGTGTTAAAAAAATTGCCCAACTCGCCTCTCGCATGAACGAACTCTCAGCGGCCACGGCATTTGTAAAAGAACAATCCCCCGATAAACCGTTTCTCGGTTTGGTGCTGGGTTCCGGGCTTTCGTCCCTGGCCGAATTGGTGTCGGAACCGATCGTTTTGAAAACGACCAGTATACCCGGTTATCCGGCATCTACGGTGGAAGGGCACGAAGGGCAATTGGTAATGGGTAGAATCCATGATGTGCCCGTCATTTTTGTACAAGGTCGCCTTCACGTTTATGAAGGGCATTCCGTTCAAAAGTCCACGTTTCCCATTCGGTTGCTGGCTGCATTGGGCGTTGGAAAAATTGTTATTACCAATGCCGCCGGATGCATTAACCCTTCGTTTCGTCCAGGCACGCTAATGTGGATTACGGATCATATCAATTGGACGGGCAAAAATCCGCTCATTGGGATCAAAAGCGTTCCGTCCATGGGAATCAGTCCATACGACACGGCTTGGACCAATCAAGCACAGCGCATCGCTCAAGCTTTGGATATTAAAACAGAATCCGGGACCTATTTATGGACGCTGGGACCGAGTTATGAGACGAAAGCGGAAATAAGAGCATTCAAACTTCTGGGAGCGGATGCGGTTGGCATGAGCACGGTGCCGGAAGTGATTCAAGCCCGCGCTCTAGGCTTAAAAGTACTCGGACTTTCTACCATCACAAATTTTGCGGCTGGGCTGAGTGACGATGAACTCAATCACCAAGAGGTACTTGAGGTAGGCAAGCAAGTCAAGGCAGACCTCGAACGGCTGATTTTAGCACTTATCAAACAATCAGTCGCCTGATTTACGTGTTCGCAGGCCCTCCCAAGGTGGTTTCCGGGTCGCTTTGAGCCCTTTTTCCGCGAATTTTGGATTTTCTTCATCGTCTTTGCATATTATCGCCCAAAGCGTTGCACCCACCATCGATCGCTTATCGCGAAGCTCCATTGAAGAAATTCTGGTCCAAGGAGTCCCAAGCCGAAGATTCTGTCTCCCACAATGGGAATTCAGCATCGCAAAATGGGGCTCCAACCCATTCTGTTGACCTCGACGACGACGACTATAATCGAGGTGACGATTACTACGAAGCCAGATCCGGGAAATATCAGGACGAAATATATGCCAGACGTGTTCCTGCCGGTAAGCGTACCTATTTTTTCGATGTTAAGACCACTCGCTCCGGACAGGATTACTTCTTGACCATCACCGAGAGCAAACGAATCGACGAACATCGATACGAGAAACATAAAATATTCCTCTACAAAGAGGACTTTGGAAAATTTCTTTCAGCCATGCACGAAGCGGTGCAGTTCATCCAGGATGAATGCCTACCGGGATATGAGTTTCGTGATCTTCCCGATGTTTCCGCAATTGGCGGGGAACCGAGAGACACATAAATAGGTGATGGGGATACGTTTCACCTTTAGTAATTCGATTCCCTTGTAGAGGCTTTTTCCATGTCCCGTTCTTCGACTGATTCCAGCCAGAGCCTCCCTGAAAATCTGCTGCAGTGTATTCGCCCGGAGGTTAGATCTCAACATCCGTACACCGTTCCCGGGGCCCGGCCTGTTCCTGTAAAATTAAACCAAAACGAAAGCCCGTTTGATGTCCCGAAAGGACTAAAAAAGGTCCTTTTGGATTCGTTTTTCGAAGTTGACTTCAACCGTTATCCAGACGAACAACCGGGTAGATTGGTAGCCGCGCTCGAAACAGAAGAAGGGCTCCCGGCTGGCAGCGTTATTGTAGGCAATGGATCCAATGAGCTCACCTATACCCTCGGAATGTGCTTTGTGCATCCAGAAAAA
>JAURGV010000249.1 GCA_030833605.1 Rhodothermales bacterium | reverse complement strand
GGAGGAGCCAATGCTTGGAGCGGGATTACCCTTGATGTGAAAAACGAAATCGCTTTTGCATCAACCGGTTCAGCTTCTTTTGACTTTTATGGGGCCAATCGTGAAGGAGATAATCTGTTTGCGAATACCATTTTGGCTCTTAATGCTCGTACGGGCGAACGCATTTGGCATTTTCAAGGCCTTCGACACGACCTTTGGGACCGCGATTTTCCGTCTCCTCCCGCCTTGATTACGGTTCAAAGAGATGGAAAACCGGTAGATGCTATCGCGCAGGTTACCAAAACAGGTCACGTGTTCGTTTTAGAGCGCCTAACCGGAGAACCTTTGTTTCCGATTGAGGAAGTGGCCATGCCTGGCCCCACGCTACCGGGCGAATGGACGGCCCCAACGCAGCCTTTTCCGGAATTACCTCCTCCTGTAGCTCGGCAGTCCTTGACTATCGATGAATTAACCCAACGCACCCCCGAGGCCCACGCCAGCGCACTAGCCACCTTTCATGCGTACAGCACGGAGGGTGCCTGGGCAACGCCCGATACGACTGGAATTATTCTTTACCCCGGAACGGATGGCGGAGGAGAATGGGGCGGCCCTGCTTTCGATCCCGAGACAGGTCTTCTCTATGTGAACTCCAATGAACAAGGGTGGCTGTTGAAACTCGTGGTACCGAGCGATGAGTCGTCGTATGCAGCGAACTGCTCCAGTTGCCATGGAAAGGACCGCAAAGGAAGTGGTCTTGGGCCGTCCTTGGAAGGTGTTTTTGAACGGAAAAACCGGGACGAAATCATCACCCAAATTCGGGAAGGAAACGGCTTGATGCCCGCATTTGCAACGGTAATGCGGCGCGCCGAGATTGAAGCTATTGTTGACTACTTGGAGACAGGAATTGATTCCTCCAAAGCAAAGATTGGGTCAACGCCCTACGAATTGCCATACCGCTTATCGGTTATCGACATTTTTCAAGACCATGAAGGCTATCCCGGCAACATGACCCCTTGGGGAACGCTCAATGCCATTGATCTGAATGAAGGGACGATTCGTTGGAGCATTCCTTTTGGTGTTTACCCAGAACTCGCAGCTCAGGGGATGACGGACACGGGGACCGACAACTACGGTGGAGGCATTGTCACACAAAACGGGCTGTTCATCATAGCAGCCACCACGTACGACAAAACAATCAGAGCTTTCGATAAACTCACCGGCAAAGTCCTTTGGGAGGCGCCGCTCCCGGCTTCGGGTAATGCGACCCCTTCCACCTACATGGCGGATGGGAAACAATACATCGTGATTGCTGCCGGCGGGGGCAAAAACGGAGCTCCGAGTGGCGGGACGTATGTGGCGTTTGCGCTACCAAATTAACCCATTAAAATCGGTGTAGAAATCTAGCATCCAAACACCACAAGCGGTGCTTAAGACGACAATAAGTGAAAATGCACCCTCATTTTTTCATAAAATCGGCAAGCGAAGGGTCGTTTAGAGCACCCTTTTAATACCAAGTTTTAAATATCTGATATCTCACGTCTTTATCGTATCATTAGGATGTTACAATTGTTTAAATGGGACTTAAATGGCAATTAAGATCTCTTTTGTCCTCTTTCTTCTTGTCGGACTCTGCTTTCCGTTTGCAGAATCTGGTGCGCAGATCCGACCACTCTCGAGTTCCGGAGTGCACTCCTTGGTGTTAGTCGAGGACTCGTTGTGGGCGGTTGATGCCATGACCCTAACTGCCCATAATGCGGGACGCCCCAGTTGGATGGATTCGTTTGAGGAAACGACTCTTCCTTTTGTCAACTCAAGCACCTGGGATTCTAAAAACGCGGTGTTTTGGCTTTGGGATTACAGCGTTGGGTCAACCATCAAGCTATCTTTCTCAGGAGAGACTATCGACTTCAACCCTAGGCGCAGTAGCCACATCCAATATGAACATGCCGGCGGGCTCCACCCCATTGATCGCACTCCCATTGCGTACGGAGGATACGGCTATTACCGCGCAAAGAAGTTCATGCTCAGCTTCTCACCGGAAGCCGATACGTGGTTAGAGGTCCCGTTTTCAGGGCAGATACCCGCCTCTCGAATGGGAGCGATTATGCTCTCCAATATCGATTCGACGCGAGTAGTCATTGCCGGGGGACGAACGGCAGATAGCCGAGCATATCCCCCTGTTTATAACCAGGATGCTGAGGAAGCTTGGGCGTTTGATTTTGCGACACATTTATGGGAAAAACTTCCATACGAGCCTTGGCTTGATTGTGGCCTCGATTTTACGCGTAGTCAGCTAGGTGATATCCCGGTCCAGGATGACCTTGCATTACTTTTTTGGCCGGAATCGTGCGCACTGCCCTTCCGTACCGATCGCCAACTCAACAATGCAATAGTTGGATGGCAACCTTTTTCTGGCGTGGTTACCCTTCTGGGGGTCGTTGAAAATCTTCCAATGCCGTTTCGCCTTTCCGGTTTGTATTTGAACGACGACAACCACCCCGAAGTAGTTGTCGCCCAAGACGAAAGCGACAAGTGGAGTAAGTCCTTGCGCCGTGCCGATGTTGTTCTGGTTGAATCGTATGAAGAAAATCTTCAGCGCCCAAAAAAGTGGTCGTTATGGTGGTTGATTCTGCCCACTTCACTCCTCATGGCTGCCGCTCTGGGAGCCAGGGCTTTCACCAGAATTACTGTCACAGTGGACTCTTCTTCGGGGGTGGTGGTGTTCAAAAAGGGATTTACGAGACTAGTAACATCACCAAGCGCCAGCGTCGTTCAACTGGTTAAAGTGATTGCTTCCTCGCCGTCGAGTGCGCGTATTTCCGGCGATTTGGTAAGTCAACACTTCGACAGTTTTATCTACGATATGGATGCAGCCCGCGTCGGTAAAAACCGTGCAATCAACGATTTGAATGAACTTTCGCTAAGCCTAGGGTTGGGAACACTTATCGAGCGAGAGCGCAGTACAAGCGACAGACGGAAGTTTGATTTCAGAAGCAAGGCCGTCTTCAAGGAGCGGCATGGGTAGGAAAGGTGAGCAAAAGATAGTGGGGCTATTTGGTCCCTCGAGTGAACCTGATACGGTTCAAACGTACCCGCCAAAATACGTCAAAGCCCCACTGACCTTTGGCCAATGGGGCTTCACCGTGTGGGCCCGGTAGGACCACAATAAGTAATAACGGTTCTAGAACTGAGGTAGCAAAATAGGTAAAAAAGTCTTTATAACGCATATAAACCTTGTTACACTAGAACTGGCTTGAAACAACGTAACAAAGTTATTGTACCTATATTGTACCCATAAAAAAATAAGTCATGTCCGGATCAGTCAAGCTTGTGCATCGAACCTCGAAAACGAACGCGAAAGGCGAAGCTCCAGTGTACCTTCGAATCACGATTCAAGGCAAGTCGACGTTTGTAAGTACCGGAGTAGTCATCTCACCGAGGCATTGGAACGCTGC
>JAURGV010000248.1 GCA_030833605.1 Rhodothermales bacterium | reverse complement strand
CGCATTTCGGAAGTTGGTGAAAAAGCCTTCTACCGTGGTGGGATCGCCCAGCAAGTCTCCAAAAGGATTGCCTTCTTCGAGAGCAGGAGAAAAAGGATTACACGCAGAGAGACCCACCAGGGCCACGAAAAACAGCGATATAATCCACTTTGCTGCCACGTTATTTCAAAAACTCGGCTTTTAGGTCGCTCCAAGACGGTTCGGAGCCCAATTCCTGATCCGTCCAATGGGAGAGGGACCATAATCCGCTGGAAGCCTGAATAATTTGCCAGCGGAGCCGCCCCTGGACCTGGACAGATACTTCTGTTCGGCGATGGTTAATGGTCAATAAATAGGTGGCATCGAGGAGGAATTCGCCGGGTCCCACCAACGTAAACGTTTGGTCATTGAGTTGGAGACTATGGCCGGTGTTTAGCGCTGCAGCTGCCGACATGGCGCTGAAATATTGTTCTTCCTGCGCCCTGGACCACGAGGAAAAGAGCGATTCTCGGGCAAGGGCCGACGCGGTAGGGGTGAAAACAAAATCGTCTGACAACGAGCGCCGATAGTTGAGGGTGTTTAACTCGCTTATCGAAGCCTGAATGTTTTCAACCACTTGCTCCGGCGTATCGGGTTGGATGAACGTACCCGATTCAGTCAGTGGGTCTTCTGGTTCACGTGTCGAAAACAAAGAACATCCCGTCAAACCCAGGCACCCAACCCAAACGAAGCCAAGTATGAATATCCAGGTTTTCAAACGATCTATTTAAGGCTTTTTGTAAAGGATGAAACCACCTGTTCTACGTCTAGCGCTTCAGGAAACCACGAACAGATGCGATTCATGATACGATCGAGTAACACATCCGGACAGGAAGCGCCTGCCGTTAGAATAATATCGATAGGTTCGGTGGTAGGAAGCCAGTTGGTTGTGGTTACTACTTGTTTAGCGTGCAAGTCAAAATGCTTGATTTCGCTTTGAGAGATTAAACTTTCGTCCCCGCTTACGAAATACGTTGGCATGTATTCTTCGCACAACTCCACCAAATGGCTGGTATTGGACGAGTTGGCTCCTCCAACAATTAAGGCCAGGTCTGCTTTTTCCTTAATTAGGGATCGGGTCGCGTCCTGATTTTCGTTCGTGGCATAGCACAAGGTGTCGCTCGTGTCGGCGAAGTGATCGGAGGGCTGAAAAGAATCGGAAGTATCGCCCCCGAACCGGTCTAAAACGGCGTTCTTTAGTAAAGCAGCTATTTCTTTGGTTTCTGAAGCCAGCATGGTGGTCTGATTGACCACACCAATGCGCCTCAAATCCTTTAGCGGATCGAATCCGTCGCTGTATTTGTCTTGAAAGTGTTGGAAGAAAAAGTCGGCACCTTCTTCGCCGCGGATCACTTTTGCCAACGTCTGGGCTTCTTCCATGTCGCGCACAACCACCACTGGGGTCAGCGCTTTGGTATGCGAAATCGTCGCCCACGTTTCTTCGTGATATCGCTTCCCATGCACCACCACGGTGTAGTTTTGCTCACCGATTTTGGCCGATCGTGTCCATACTTTTTCGACAAATGGGCACGTGGTGTCGTATGCTGCTACATTAACCCCAATGTCCCGAAGCAGTTTTTCTGTCTCTAATGTGGTCCCAAACGCAGGAATAATCACAATATCATCGGCTTTCAATTCACTGAAAGGGATGAGCTGCTCTCCCGATGTGGTGCGAAGAAACCGTATTCCGCGCGACAATAAATCCTCATTGACGTGAGGATTGTGGATCATTTCAGACAGGAGGAAGATGCGGCGGCCATTGGCTTCATCTATGGCACGATAGGCGATTTCAATCGCGTTTTCGACTCCGTAACAGAAGCCGAAGTGACGGGCCAGCTTAAAGCGGACCGGTCCAAAATCTAGAATGGAAGGAGTGAGGTCCTTTTTCCGAGGGTCGTGAAGTTTGCGAGCTTCTTTTACTTTAGAAACTACAGGGCTTCGATAAAAAGTGGGAACGTCGAATTGACGAGCCATGGCGTTGACAGATTTCTAGGCAAAAGTGCTCGGCGAATTGGCTAAGCGGGGGTTGCGCATAAACGCGCGGACGGACCGGGTGTTCGACAGCTGTATCAAAGTCGCCGTTCAATTTTTGGTAAAATGGATGCTTTCCAACTAGCAAATTCGTTTTTCACGATGGCTTTTCGGGCTTCCCGCATAAGCCATAAATAAAACGAGAGGTTTTGAATGGTCGCAATTTGAAGACCTAAAATTTCGCCGGCTACAAATAGATGGCGCACATAGGCTTTGGAGAACTGGGTGGAGGCATAGCCGGGAAGTCCCGGATCGATTTCTGAAAAATCCATCTGCCACTTTTTATTGCGGATGTTGATGATCCCTTCGGTGGTAAACATCATCCCGTTTCTTCCATTGCGAGTAGGCATTACGCAATCGAACATATCGATGCCTCGCGCCACGTTTTCGACCAGGTTCGCGGGCGTTCCGACTCCCATGAGGTAGCGAGGTTTTTCAACCGGCAACACTTCGTTCACCACCTCAACCATGGCGTACATTTGTTCGGCCGGTTCGCCCACAGAAAGTCCGCCAATGGCGTATCCGGGGAAGTCCAGGTCAACGAGCTGCCTAGCCGACTCACGGCGAATATCTGGGTACACCACCCCCTGAACAATGCCAAAAAGGGCTTGTTCGTGGCCATAAAGGGGCTCCGTTGCGTTAAAACGGTCTATGCATCGCTTCGCCCACCGAACGGTTAGTTCATTGGATTTGGCGGCGTATTCCCGGGTTGCGTCGCCTGGAGGGCATTCATCGAGCACCATCATAATGTCGGATCCGATACTGCGCTGGGTATCGACCACCGATTCTGGGGTGAACTGATGATACGAGCCGTCAATATGCGACTGAAAACGTGCTCCTTCTTCCGTCAATTTGCGCCGTTCGGCGAGCGAAAACACCTGGTACCCGCCAGAATCCGTAAGAATGGGGCGTTTCCAGTTCATGAATCCATGCAAACCACCTGCGGCTTCCATCACCTCCATACCTGGACGTAAATACAAGTGGTAGGTATTTCCCAGAATGATGTCTGCGTTGATGTCGTTTTCTAATTCTTTGGGCCACACGGCTTTAACGGTACCAACGGTTCCGACGGGCATAAAAATGGGCGTTTCGATACGACCATGGTCCGTATCCACAAATCCAGCCCTAGCTCCGGACGGATCTGTGTTCGACAGCGTGAATTTCATTTATTGTTTGATGCCAGTGGAATCGCGACGAGCACTTAGGTCTTCTTCGAACGCTTTTAAACGTTCTTCCCAAAGCAATAATTCGCGTTCACGTTGTGATATTTGCTGAAACGATTCAGAAATGGCGGCTTCTCGGACTTCAAAAGGAGCGGCTTCGATGCTTCCTCTTTCTTCAAAATACCGTTTGAAAAGCCAATTGTGTTTGGCGGCTTCCATGAGTTCAGCCATGCGGAATGCCCCCATTTCTCCCCAGAAAGCGGCATTACCAGCCGATTGGG
>JAURGV010000247.1 GCA_030833605.1 Rhodothermales bacterium | reverse complement strand
TCTAATATTCCGTCATTTAAGCCATCAAAAGAGTTCAGAAAAGAAGTAGATAGCGCCAAGTAAGCAGAACTAATGACGAATACATGTGAGTCTTGTGGGGCCCGTTTGGAAGACGGTGCTGATCAGTGTGGATTGTGTGGAACGGATGTTTCGTTCAGGGAAGGCGTGGTTTCGGCCGACTTAGATGGAGGAAGCGGGGAAGAACACGATTCGGATGGGAATGCCCATCAGGAAGTGGACTCTAGCGCCCCTTCTGCAGGTACCTTTTGCAATGCATGTGGGTGGAAAAACCCTCACGGTGCTAATTTTTGTGCTAAATGTGGATCCGCATTACAAAAATTGGCTGACCGTCCCGCAGCTTCCAAGAAAAAGCCTGTGCACCTTCTGGAAGTGGTGGCCACCACTTCCAAGAAAAAGACTGTGCACCTTCAGGAAGTGAGTGCTACCTCTTCTTCGACAGCGAAGCCTTCGGATTCCCAAGGTGCTGTTGGCAAGCAGATTATCATCATAGTCGCCTCCGCGCTATTGGTGGTAATAGCTTTGTATATGGTCACTACCATGAGCAAGGAGGCTGATCCGGATTCAGCTACCGTACTTCCTTTGAATCCTGGGGTAGAGGAGCCGCTAGCATCGCAATTTGTACCTCGAGAAACCGAGTTGACCGATAAGTTAGAATCGGCAAGCGGGGATTCCTTGGTTGCCATACGTCGAGAATTGGTCAATTTATACTTTGCTGCAGGCCGATTTGACTTGGCTGCTGCTGAAACGGAGCGAATTGCTACGCTGATTCCTACCGAAAATGAATGGGCTGTTGCCGGCAACCTGTATTACGACTGGATGGAGCGTAAGGACCCCACATTACGCGCTCCATGGGCGCAAAAAGCAGTCGCTGCCTACAAGCAGGTTCTAGAGATAAACCCTTTGAATTTGGACGTGCGGACTGATATGGCTATTGCCTACATGTACGACCCTCAAAATTCAATGTTGGCCATTCAGGAAACGAACGCGGTGTTGGAGCAAGATTCCCTCCACATGCAGGCCAACTTCAATAAAGGCATCATGCTCATGCAAATTAATCGGAATGTGCAAGCAGCCGAGCAGTTTGAACGCGTGATGGAGTTGATTGGCGATCCTGCTGACCCGGTTTACATTCGTGCGCAACAACTTGCGGAACGCTTGAGAAGTGAGGCGTCAGCGGGCGCGTAGTACGCCCGACCGTTCCTTGATCACGGGGTCAATGCATTCGCTCGGATAGTGGAATAGCCACGTGATGCGTTAAAAAACGCTGTTGTCATCTGTGTTCAAATTGATTAATCTGATGGTTTCACATCACCTAATCTAAAACCACTAGGATGGCTTATATATCATCGAGCACAACGTACGACGTCTGTATTATTGGATCGGGAGCTGGGGGTGGAATGGCCGCCTATGTGCTTACTAAGGCGGGTGCGAATGTGGTCATGCTTGAAGCGGGGGGCGATTGGGATACCGTTCGCGACGGCGCGATGTTAAAATTCAACTATGAATCACCGCGGCGGGGCAGAGGAACGAAAGAACGTCCTTTTGGCGAATTCGACGCATGCGACGGTGGATGGAATATTGAAGGGGAGCCCTACACCAAAGTGGACGGAACCGAGTGGGATTGGTGGCGCGCTCGCATGTTGGGTGGCAGAACCAATCACTGGGGACGTATTTCTCTTCGTTTTGGCCCCGACGATTTTAAACGTAAGTCCATTGACGGACAGGGCGATGATTGGCCCATAGGGTACGACGATCTTAAGCCGTATTACGACAGAATCGATAAGCTGATTGGAATATTTGGGAGCGAGGAGGGCGTTTATAACGAACCCGATGGCCATTTTCTGCCGGCACCAAAACCACGCTGTTACGAGATGATGGTTAAAAATGGGGCCCAAAAACTTGGAATCCCCGTTATTCCTTCTCGGCTTTCCATTCTGACGAAACCCCTCGGAAATAGAGCACCTTGTCACTACTGTGGGCAGTGTAATCGCGGCTGTGCAACGAAATCAAATTTCCAGACCCAAACGGTTTTATTGCCTCCTGCACTTGAAACGGGTCGATTGAAAATTATTACGGGAGCAATGGCCCGTGAGGTCCTGACGGATAGCGAAGGAAAAGCGACGGGCGTGTCGTATATCGATACCAAGTCTGGCGAAGAATACCAGGTTAAAGCCAAAGTTGTGGTTCTTGGCGCAAGCGCGTGCGAATCGGCTCGCCTGATGATGAACTCTAAGTCGAATAGACATCCCAATGGATTGAGCAATTCCAGCGATGTATTGGGTAAGTATCTCACCGATTCAACGGGTGGCGACGTGATGGGCTTCTTCCCGCAGCTCGTGGATGCCCCGGCTCACAATGAAGATGGCGTTGGGGGAATGCATATTTACATTCCTTGGTGGCTGGAAAAAGATCGAAAACTGCCCTTCGCTAGGGGATACCACATCGAAACGTGGGGTGGAAAAGGAATGCCCGGCTATGGATTTGGAGGAGGCATTCATCGCACCAATGGTAAGTTGACCGCTGGAGATCGTTCCAAAGGCGGAGGAGGCTACGGAGCGCAGCTGAAAAACGACTATCGCAGCTTGTGGGGCGCATTTATCGGTATGTCCGGTCGGGGAGAGATGATCGCTAGAAGAGAAAACTATTGCGAAATCGACCCCACCGTGGTCGATAAATACGGGATTCCGGTTTTGCGCTTTAATGTCACATGGAGTGACGATGAGTTGCTACAGATGAAGCACTTTCAAGAAACGGGTAACGAAATTATTCGAGCAATGGGAGGAGAGCCCATGTGGGATATTCCAACCAAAGAAAATGACTACGGCATTACACGGCCTGGCCAAATTATTCACGAGGTTGGGACCACTCGAATGGGCAATGACCCTCGGAATTCCGTGCTGAATTCAAACTGTCAGGCTCACGAAGCTAACAACGTTTTTGTAGTAGACGCTGGGCCTTTTGTCTCACAAGCTCACAAAAATCCAACCTGGACCATTTTGGCTCTCAGTATGCGCACATCTGAGTTCATTGCTACAGAAGTCCTTAAACGAAACCTAGGAACAGCCTAATGAACAGAAGAGAATCATTAAAACTCATCGCCATCGCCTCGCTGGCCGCGGCTTTTCCTGGATGTACGGAAGAAAAAATTGAGCATGCTGCTATGAAAGCGGGTTCAGAAGATGGGGGCCTAAGTGAAAGAAAGCCCTCGCAACTCTCTTCCCATGAGTTTGCGACCATCATTATGCTGGTAGATATCATTATTCCGGCAGATGATCGTTCAGGGAGTGCATCAGACGCGAATGTGCCTCTGTTCATCGATTTTATGATGGAAGATGCACCAGAGCTTCAAGAGCCCATCCATTCCGGACTTGCGTGGATGGATCGCACCAGTCAAAGCGCACATGGGAAAAACTTTGTGGACCTGTCCGAGGTCGAATGGAGTCCCATTTTAGATGGAATCGCCTATCCAGCAGCGGCTAAGCCTGAAGTTGAAGC
>JAURGV010000246.1 GCA_030833605.1 Rhodothermales bacterium | reverse complement strand
ACCGTGAAGCGTGTCCACACTATTGTCGTTTCGACTCAGCATGGTCCAGGGGTCGAGATCAGCAAGATTAAATCAGACGTACAGAAATATTTGATTCCAAAAGTCGTTCCATCAGCTTTGATGGACGATAAAATGATTCTGCACGTGAACCCAACCGGACAGTTTATTATAGGTGGCCCGCACGGCGACACCGGTCTAACTGGGCGTAAAATTATTGTAGATACCTACGGTGGAAAGGGAGCGCATGGTGGTGGCGCATTTTCTGGGAAAGACCCGTCAAAAGTGGATCGCAGCGCAGCCTACGCGGCTCGACACGTCGCTAAAAACCTGGTGGCAGCCGGATTGGCCGATGAGGCGTTGGTACAATTGGCTTATGCCATTGGAGTCGCCGACCCCGTTTCGATTTATGTAAATAGCTACGGCACGGGTAAAATTTCAGACGCACGTCTCATTGAAGTCGTTAAAAAAGTGTTTGATTTGCGCCCCAAAGCCATTATTCAGTCGCTTGATTTGTTGAAGCCCAAGTACCGCCCGACGGCCGCCTATGGGCATTTTGGTCGTCCTGAATTCACGTGGGAAGCACTAAACAGAGTGGAGGACGTTCGTTCGGCAGCACAGCTACTATCCTAATTTTTGAACGGAAGTCGGTATTTTTGATGCGGATTGCGCTCCTTTTTTGCCTTTTATTTGGTTTTGTTGGTGTAAGTGCGGCGCAACAACAGCGGGTACAAAAATCCGTTATTTCAGGCCGTGCCGTAAAGCCTGATACGCTCAGGCAGGCTCGATACCAGGTGTATAATCAAAACGAGTATCGAAGCGCTGAGGTCTTTTTCGAAATCGAAAAACAATCGTTTGGATGGGAAAACCCTAGCAAAGAGCTAACGCTGTTGAAAGATGAACAGCAATCGCATAGTCGCCACGTATCGTATCAACAGTCTTTTAAGGGACTTCCGGTGATCGATCAGCAAGTCCATGTCAATTTTGACCGATTTGGAAGGATTAGCATGGTGATAAGTGGGTACGAGGAGGTCGATGTCGCCCTCGGATCGTTTAATACCAATCCATCCCTTTCTTCTGACACGGCAAGGCAAATAGCGTTTCAAAAACTCGCTTCCGAAAAAGGGAAGGTTTCCGAACCCCAATTGGGCGTTTATAATGCTAAAAATCCCGTTCTAGTGTGGGAAATGATAGTGTGGCCCGAGGCTGAACCGGCCCAGTACAGGGTATTTGTGGACGCGCAATCCGGTGAAGTGGTCAGCGTTCAAAACCAGGCGGTGGCGTTGCGACACAACGAAGTCGCCCACGAAACGGAAGTCTCCCACGGAACGGTGGTCGCCCGTAAAAACGAGGTCGTTCAAGCCGATGGATTAGGTATGGTTTATGACCCAAGCCCACTCCATGTCGCCGGCGTTTCCTACGGTCCACCTTATATCGATGCGGACAATGCAGATAGCCCGGTATTAAACGCAGCGCGAAAGACCGTTACCTTACGAGGTATTACCCAAAATAACATCGGAAAGTATCAACTAGTTGGCCCCTACGTAGCCATTGTTAGTTCCAATCAAGCGGGCTCAGACGTGTATACGCCACCTACAGAAACGTCGCCCGATGGCTTTCAATACACCCGAAATCAGTCGGGGTTTGAAGCGGTAAATGCGTATTACCACATCGACAAAAGTCAACGGTATGTTCAGTCACTTGGCATTTCAGACCTTTTAACCGTCCCTTTGCGCGTCAACCCACAGGGATTGACGAGTGATGATTCGTATTACTTCCCGCAAACACCGCCCATTCTGATATTCGGAACCGGCGGCGTAGACGATGCCGAAGACTTATCAGTAATATGGCACGAATATGCGCACGCCTTATTGGATGCAGCTGCACCCGGATTGCTCAGTACGGGGGAAGGTCAGGCGTTTCATGAAGGATGGGCCGACTATTGGGCATCTTCTTATCAGCGTTTCTTGGTGGAAAATAGCGTTTCTGCGCGAGACGACTGGCGCAAATTATTTGCCTGGGACAGCGGTGATGGTTCGATTTGGTCTGGGAGAACGGTCAGTTCAAGTGGAATATATCCGCGGGACGTATGCACAACCGGTGGCGGAGCCTGTAACATCTACACGGATGGGTTGGTTTGGGCAAGTACGATGATGGAGGTGTTCGACCAACTGGGGAGGGAGAAAACCGATCGCCTGTCGCTTCTATCCCATCGGTATTTGGCGTTCCCCCTCAAATTTAGCGATGCGGCTCAGGCGGTTATTCAGGCCGACATTGATTACTACAATGGCGCGAACCTGTCAGTTTTGATCGATGTTTTTGCTCGTCGAGGTTTGGTGGACGCCAGTAAGTTTGCTCCTATCATTACCCACACGCAAATTCCTGATACCGAAGATGTTGGAAGTAGCTTACAGGTTGAGGTAAAGGCCATTGGTGTTTCAGGTCCATTGACCAGCGTAAAGCTTTTTACCGAATCCGTCTCGAAAGGCAAGGAGTCCTTTACTATGACATCTGCAGGTAACGATCAATACCACACATCGATAGTGTTGCCTGCGACGTTAGATTCCGTGTTCTATTATTTTAAAGTCGAAGACGCTGGAGGGCGGTTTTCCTATTTGCCAGAAACCGCCCCTACGAAACGTTTTCGATTTACGGTTGGCGAAGACCTCCACGCGCCCTCAATCGAACATTCTCCCATCGTTGATGCTGCATTTGTGCTTTGGCCTCTCGCCGTGTCTGCCAAAGTAACGGACAACTTTTCCGTGGGATCAGTACACGTGACGTATGCCTTGTATGAAAGCGATGGCCAAGAGGTAACGAGTGGGGTTGAGGCGCTTCAATTACATGGAAGTCTTTACTCGACCACGCTGGCCATACCGCTGGCAACCATTAAAAAAGGACAAATTTTACGCTATGCCATCGAGGCGAGAGATGGTTCAATCGCCGAAAATGAGAGTCGTAGCCCCCAAACCGGTTTTTATGAGGTCGCAGTTTCGGCTAGTGGCGATCTCCGGAAAATGGATTTTGAAACGCTAGATGCGATCACCTGGAGCAAGAATGGGCAATGGGAGGCAGGGGAGCCTTCCTATGGGATTCAATTTGCTCAAAAAGGAACGGCTGCTTTTGGGACTAACCTTGACGGACCTTACGTCTCACAAGGCGGACAAAGTGTTTTGGAGCTTCAAGCAATAAATTTATCCAATGTGGACACCGCGCAGCTTTCAATTTGGCATTTCTATGACACCGAAAGCGAAAACAATGTGGATCCAAACAGTGCTGGCGGTATTGTTTACGACGGCGGAGTAGTCCAATATCGATCCAATACATCTTCTGAATGGCGTTTGCTTCAGCCTGAAGGGGGATACCCCGGGCGTGTTGCTTCTGACGGTAGTAATCCGCTCAGTGGTCTCGACGCTTTTGGTGGCTACAGCTATGGATGGAGACAAGAGCGTTTTGAATTGCCAAAAGAAGACGGGCTTTTGATCCGCTTCGTTTTTGGAGGAAATGCATCGAATACCCATTTTTCAAGGA
>JAURGV010000245.1 GCA_030833605.1 Rhodothermales bacterium | reverse complement strand
AACTATGGCGAGTATGATAAACAGAACGCGAAGCATTCGGCGAAAACCAAGCTTTAATGGAGTACAAACCCTATAGCAACGCAAGCTATTGGCGCTCTAGCCAAAAGTCAATGAAGCTACGACAAAAGTCCACTATTCCGCTAATCCTTTTTTGAGAAATGAGATTAGTAACTCTCAAAATGAGTCGGAATACCGGTATCAAAACGGTCCAAATTCCTCATAAAGGGGCAATAAAACACCCTTTTTCGTTTTTTTGGGGCCCTAGCACGTTTTTGGCACGGCGTTTGGGGAAGGCCTAACTGTAATTCGAATCGGAATATTGTGATTTAAAAATCTCCTCCTTGGTTCTCTCTCACAATCTCATCGGTCGATTCAAATTACACCTGACACGGCTTCCGGTGTGCCTCTCTGGAAAGCCTTTAAAAGTCGCCTTCGAGTAACCAGCTCGAAGGCGACTTTTTTCTTTCGTGCCCCATGCCCACCTGATCCCAAACCTTGCGATTTCAAACGCACCGTTTCTTGGACTTGTTAAATCGGTCGACGATCGAACCCCTCGCAAGCAGGGTAGAAAAACTACCAAATCAACTCTAACCTCAAGCGCTGCTTGATATTACAGTTTCGGCAGCACAACGGGGCATTCGCTAGGATCAGGAGCATCGTTTAATTCCATCCAGACATCCCCACGCGTGGAACGCACCACTACGCCCTCTTCGTTTCGACCCAGCACATAATCGCGGGTCATGGGTACTTTCCCGTAGGGAGTATCAAGAATGTAGCGGGGAATGGCGAACCCGGTTAAGTGACCTTGCAGTTGCTCCATAATGTGCATCCCCACTTCTATCGGCGTCCTAAAATGAGCCGTCCCCTCTATCAATTGCGCCTGGTATAGGTAATACGGACGAATCCGCATCCGCACCAACTTCTGGCACAACTCTTTCATGGTCTCTACCGAGTCGTTGATGCCTTTGAGCAACACGGTTTGGTTTCCGACGGGCACACCGGCTCGTAAAAGGCGATCAATGGCTACTCCGGCTTCTTCCGTTAACTCCTTAGGATGATTAAAATGCGTATTGAGCCAGATCGGATGGTGCTTGGATAACACCTCACACAGCTCTGGGGTAATGCGCTGTGGCAATTTAACCGGCATGCGCGTCCCGATCCGGATGATATCAACATGCGGAATGGCCCTGAGCTCCGTGAGTAACCAGTCGATGTTGGCGTCGCCAAGAGTCAACGGATCACCGCCCGTTAGCAACACGTCCCGAATTTCTGGATGAGCCGCGATATAGGCGATGGCATCTCGTAGTTCGCCCTTGCGCATCATAAACTCGGCTTCGCCCACCATGCGCTTCCTTAGGCAGTACCGACAATAAATGGCGCACTGACTAGTCACACAAAACGCCACCCGGTCCGGATAATTGTGGATCAGATTCTTAACCGGCGAATGGGCCACTTCTTCGAGCGGATCTTCCAAACCAATAACATCGGGCGCCAACTCTTCCATATGGGGCACGACCTGCCGACGTATGGGGCACAACGGGTTATCGGGATCGATCAGTGAGGCGTAATAGGGCGTGATGGACCATTGAAAAACTTCCTTGGTGCCTTCAATGGCGCTGGTTTCGGAAGAAGTAGGATCTAAAAACTCCCGTAGCGCCTCTTCCGAAGTCACCCGGTGGCGCATGTGCCACTTCCAATCGTTCCATTGTTCGGGGGTCCATTTCATGGCATCACCCGCTTAAAGGCAAGGCTCAATACCTCAGCCAAAAACTCGGGATACGTCTGCCCATTTAGCTCGGCCATAATGGCGAACGTACCGTCTGGAGCAAACGTAGGGAGGGGGTTAATTTCAAGAAACCATTCCTGTCCCTGGGCATCAACCCGGAAGTCAATGCGAGCAAAGTCTTTGCATTCCATTTTCTGAAAGATGGTCACCGCGGCTTTTTGAAGACGCCTCTCCAATTCAGGCGTCAAAACGCCGGGAGTTGCGTAAGAAAACTCTTCTTCCGGCAACCCCTTTCGGTCCAAAACGTGCAGTCCTATTCCCGACTGCGACTCGACGGCCCGTTGAATCACCGGTAATACCTGTGGCTCGGAAGTACCAATCACTGCCACTGTGAACTCGGATCCTTCGATGAAGGGCTCCACCAACGCATCTTGGTCGTACAAAGCAATCATGGCGGCAACTTGAGCGCCTAACGCTTCGTCCGTATCCACTTTACTGTCTCGGGTCAATCCCTTGGCCGATCCCTCGTAACGAGGTTTGACAAACAGCGGATAGGGACCCGGTAAGTCCTCAACCTTAATCGCCTCCACCGCCCCGTAAACCCGATAGGGAGGTGTCCTTACCCCACAAGCCACCGCTAAATCCTTCGTCCACGCTTTGTCTAAACTCAAAGACAACGTCAGCGCATCGGACCCAATAAAAGGCACACCCATCATCTCAAGCAGAGTAGGCGCCTCTCCTTCTCGATTTCGCCCTCGGCCCCCTTCTGCAATATTGATAGCGAGATCGAATCCTGGTTTGCCGAAGCAGGACAACAAGTTACGGGCAGGGCCAATACGAACGGGTTCGTGCCCCAAAGCCCGCACCGCGGATTCTAACGCGATAACGGTTTCTTCCGGCTCATTTTCAACATCCGCGTCGAAGGCTTCCCCTTGCTTCCATGGGTAGTCCTCAAACAGATCGTAAATCAATCCGACGCGCATAAGCCTGCCCAACTAAAAAGATACCCTGCTAAACGGAAATGGCTGTCTATTCTTCCGAAAACTCGATTCCGTCCAAATGTACGTTCATTTGAGGGAATGGAATGCCAATTCCAGCTTCGTCCAACGTGTCTTTGACAGACTGCGTGACCCTTTCCCGAACGGCCCAATAATCTTCTGTGTTCGCCCATACCCGGACGGACCAGTCTATGGAAGAACCGCCTAATTCGGTTAACATGGCGACGGGTGCAGGATCAGCCAAAACACCTTCTAGAGACGATACGGCCTTGAGCAAAATGCCTCGCGTTTCGCCGATGTTGGCTGAGTATTCCGTACCAACGCTTACGTCCACCCGACGGGTTGGGTGGAAGGTGATATTTTCGATGGAAGAACCATAAATGTCCCCATTGGGCACAATTAGGCGGCGGTTGTCGGCCGTATCAAGCTGCGTGGTAAACATGCCAATTTCAAATACTTTGGCGGTCACACCACCAGCCGAAATGACATCGCCGACCTTAAACGGACGGAAAAGCAGCAGCATAACACCGGAAGAAAAATTGGTCAGCGTTCCCTGAAGAGCTAGTCCAATCGCCAAACCTGCAGCCCCAATCAAGGCCACAAAACTAGTGGTTTCGATACCAAAAATGCGTAGACAACCCAAAATGGCCATCGACAAAATGCCATACTTTACCAGACTTCCCATGAAGTTGGCAATGGTTTTGTCCAATTTGAGGCCCACGGTTTTTGAAACCCGATTCCCAAGCCACTTGGCCGCAATCCACGCGGCAAAAAGGAGGAGTAACGCCCCAACAATTTTGGGTACAATGACCGTTAAAACGGCTTCGACGGTTGACTGGATTTCGCTGGGT
>JAURGV010000244.1 GCA_030833605.1 Rhodothermales bacterium | reverse complement strand
ACAGGTCCAGCCGAGCTAGTGTAGGAAGGGGCTCATCGAAGCCGTTTCCAGGGCCAGGGCTCAAGAATAAAAGTTCGCTCCTTCATGACCTTTCTAAACCCCCTTCTGCTTCTTGGGCTTGCGGCCGCTGCGATACCGCTGATTATCCATCTTTTTAATTTTCGCCGGCCCAAGCGCATAGCCTTCAGCTCGTTAGCCTTTTTGAACGAGTTGAAAAAAAGTACGATGCAGCGGGTTCGCGTCAAGCAGTGGTTACTGTTGGCGCTACGAACCCTCGCGATTGCCGCTTTAGCGATTAGTTTTGCGCGTCCCACATTGGATGGCTCTTTGGCCGGATTGCTCGGCGCTGGAGGCCGAAGCACGTCCGCGATGGTATTGGATCATTCCACGTCCATGACCCTACGAGACGGATCTGGAGCCTATTTGGATCAAGTAAAAGCCATCGCAACCGAGTTGTTGACCGATTTTGAGTCCGGTGACGAAGTGATTTTGGTGCCGCACCCTACGACGGGCGTAAGCGGCGACGCGTTGCAAAATGCGACGGCTGCAATAGATGCTATCGCCTCCCTTGAGCCGCAGGAGGGATCGGTTTCGTTAACGACCTCCATTCAATCAGCAGCGCAACTTTTGGCTGAAAAGGCCAATTTGAATCGCGTTTTATATGTGCTTTCCGATTTTCAGGCGAGTGCGCTAACGGATTCGAGCGCGTTGTCCATTCCGGAAGATGTTCGCGTGGTCCTGGTCCCTGTCGGAACGGATGGCCGGGGTAACTTGGCGGTTTCCGAAATTACCGTACTCAGCCAAATTGTAGCCTCGGGTCAGCCCGTTCGGATTGAAGCCCGGTTCACCAATTTTGGTACTGAGGATGCAGTGGGCATTGTGGCTTCTGTATTTCTGGAGGAAATCCGGGTTGGGCAGGCAACGGTTGACATTCCTGCGGGATCGAGCGCTACCGCTCAGTTTGTCGTGACCCCCAGCGAAACAGGATGGCTGGCCGGACGCGTCGAACTGGAGGACAACCAATTTTTGTATGACAACGCCCGAATTTTCACCGTATTGGTTCCTGCTGTTCGGAAAGTCTTGGTGGTAAACGGTAGAACCGCTCCATCTCGGTATCTCCAACTGGGTCTTTCGAGCGCTTTAGTGCCCGATGCGGTTCGTTTTGAAACCACGGAAATTCCAGAAACGGGCCTCGCTGGGGCCTCATTGGGTCAATACGACAGTGTTATTCTCAATGGCGTCACGTCGTTTTCATCGGGCGAACAGTCCGCGCTAAAAGCGTATGTGCAAGGCGGCGGCGGCGTTCTTCTCTTTCCATCGGACGGCATCCAGGTAAACGACTATAACGAGTTGCTATCCGAATGGGAAGGCGGTCGGATCACCTCGTTACCCGAACCATCTTCGGATGGATTGACCGTGGGTGTTTTTGAACGAGTGGATACCGATCATCCACTTTTTGAGGGGATGTTTGAACCGGATCCCAACGGAAAAACGCCCCAATTGGAACAGCCGGTAGTGTATAGAGCAACACAGTATGTGGCTGGGTCAGGAACGGAGCAAACGGTTATTGGGCTCACTGTAGGGTATCCTTTTCTACAGGAAATCCGGAGTGGCCAGGGGTCTGTTCTGCTGTTTTCTGTAGAAGCGGGCGTTCGTTGGAGCGATTTTGCGGTTCGAGGGTTGTTTTTGCCCCTATTGTATCGCTCGCTCTACTACCTGTCTGCCACGGGGTCCGTTTCCGGAGAAGGGCTTCAAGTGGAAGGATCCTTGCAGCTTCGACTAGCGGGCGTAGAAGGGAATCAAACTATTGTAGTGGTGGACGAAACGGGCGAAGAATTTATTCCAGACCAGCGGACCGTGCAGGGCGCGAAAGTGGCGGATTTGAGCGGCCCTTTCTTCATTCCCGGCATTTATTCGGTCGAGGTCGCCGGTGACATACTTCGACGGATCGTCGTTCATCCCAGCGCCAAAGAGTCGAATTTGTCGCTGATGAACCCAGAAGATGCGGCATCCAAACTATCCGAGTTAGGTGTCGATCAGGTAAGTGTCTTAAATCTGTCGCTAACGGGTACCGAAAAATTGGACGATCAGCTAAAAGAAGCGCGAACCGGAATCGAACTTTGGAACGTCTTTTTAGGGCTGGCGTTGATCTTTTTAGTGCTGGAAATGATTGTTTCTAAACTCTGGAAACCCGAAGCCGCACACTAGTTGAAAACAGCTCGCTGCATTAAATAGGCATACACACTTTTGGTCGAAACCTTTCATACCGTTCTGGTTCTGTCGTTCGTCGGCGTTACTGGGCTGTTGTTGACCTTAACGGTGCTTCATCGGTTTAGAATACGGGGCGTGAAAATGGCCTGGCATGCTGGGTCATGGCAAACCATTCCCGTTTGGCCGACCGTTTTTATGGGCTTAATTATTGTTTTTTTGGTCTATGCCCAAAACACGGTGCCACCCATTTCAATGGGCGTTTTTGCTGGATATTTTGTGGGCGGCATAGCCTGGTTTGTAGCCATCGCGATGTCCTCTTCCGTTGTTATTACCGAGTATGGACTTATTCCCCAAGCTGGCAGAACGAGTGATGCCGTCGGGTGGGGTCAAATTTCTGATTATTTTGAAGTGCAAGATGGAAAACGCATCCACTTCACGTTCCTATACCAAGATTTTGTGGGACAACGCAAACGTTTAGATCTATTGATACCTGAGCCTGTAGCCGATCGATTTCGGGCGTTGGTTCGATCTAAACTAGACGTAGCCATGAACTATCCACCCGAGCATATTGCTCAAGGCGTTTTTACCACGCTGGGTGATCACTCTATACAGGGCGTTACGAGTCGCAAGGCGCTTGAAAACTGATAACAAGAGAGGCGGATCTGTTGAAATCTTTACGGTTCACAATCCCCTTACCAGTCTGGAAAAAGAAAAAGCCATTCTAATCGGCGTTGTCAAACAAGGGGAGTCCCGGGTTGACGTGGAAGATTCGATGGTTGAATTGGGTTTGCTCGCCGATACGGCAGGAGCCCTCGTTTCCGAACAAATCATCGCTCCCCTCTCCAAGGTCAGCGCATCCACCTATTTGGGCTCCGGGAAAATCCAAGAAATCAAAGAAGTGGTTGAAGAACTTGAAGCCGACTTAGTGATTTTCGACGACGACCTAAGTCCGATTCAAATGCGAAATATTGAGCGCGAAATTGAGTGCAAATTGCTCGATAGATCAGCGCTTATTTTGGATATTTTTGCGCGACACGCTCGGAGTGCCACGGCAAAAACGCAGGTTGAATTGGCGCAGTTGGAATACCTCAGAACGAGGTTAACGCGGCATTGGACCCACCTTTCTCGGCAGAAGGGTGGAATCGGGATGCGTGGTCCGGGAGAGACGCAGATCGAAACCGACCGCCGAATGATTGGCTTGCGCATCGCGTCGCTCAAAGAACGCATGGTCAAAATTGATCAGCAACGGACCACCCAACGCAAAGGCCGATCCGAGTATACGCGGGTTTCCTTTGTAGGGTATACGAATGCGGGCAAATCGACCTTAATGAATGCGTTGGCCGACACCGATGTGTTAGCAGAAAACC
>JAURGV010000243.1 GCA_030833605.1 Rhodothermales bacterium | reverse complement strand
GACGAATCAAAAAAACGATGTAAGCCAGTAATGACCCAAACAGGATGGCGCCTTCAATGAATCCCAATTGTCCATCGAGGGCAAATAACCAAACGAGACCCGACGCAGCAATCATTAGGGGCACGTCCAACCGTATCAGTTGTTGAGACACAACAAGTGGCGTGATGATGGCTGAAAGTCCTAAAATAAACAGCACATTAAAAATGTTGCTGCCAATCACGTTTCCGGTCGCAATTCCCGATTGCCCTGCCAAAACGGACTTTACGCTAACTGCGAGTTCTGGTGAGCTGGTGCCAAAAGCCACAACCGTAAGTCCGACTACTAACGATGAAATGCCCCATGAGGACGCTAAATTTGATGCTCCCCGAACTAATATTTCGGCTCCACCAACCAAAAAAACCAGACCAAGGACCATAAATAAGTAGATCATTGTTGTCTAAACTCAAAAGTAAAGAGCGAGTAGGTTTACTTTTTTCCCGTCCAATCTATTTTGTACAGATCACGGCGGCGGTCTTCATAGTTTTGGACAGAGCCTTCGTTTTTTAGCACTTTTAGCTTTTCAAGATCCAAATCTACAATGAGGGTCATCTCCGTATTAGGCGTGGTTTCGGCCATAATCGCATCGTGTGGGAAGGAAAAGTCCGATGGCGAAAACACAGCAGACTGGCCGTATTGAATATCGGCTCCATCTACCTTGGGCAAGTTACCGACACTTCCGGAAATGGCTACATAACATTCATTTTCAATTGCTCTGGCGGCTGCACACAAGCGAACACGCAAATATCCGTTTTTGGTGTCCGTCCAATAAGGCACGAACAAAATTTGCATGTCTTCTTCCGACTGAAGCCGAGCCAGTTCAGGAAATTCGACGTCGTAACAAATGAGGATTCCGATTTTCCCAAAGTCGGTATCAAATACCCTGAGAGTATCCCCTCCCTTCATGATCCAGGCGCGCTTTTCATGAGGCGTTGGGTGGATTTTATATTGGGTTTCCAACGTTCCGTCGCGACGACACAAGTAAGCGATGTTGAACAGTTCACCATCAATCATTTGGGGCATGGACCCAGCAATGATGTTGATGTTGTATGAAACGGCGAGTTTGGAAACGGCTTCAACAATTTCATCCGTAAACGCCGAAAGTGCTTTAATGGAATCGATGGAATCAATGTGATTTTCCAGACCCATGAGGGGTGCGTTAAAGAACTCAGGAAAGAGAGCTAGATCACACTGGTAGTCTGAAAGTGCATCAACAAAATATTCCACTTGCTGAATGAGCTCTTCAACCGATTTCAAGGGCCTCATTTGCCACTGCACACACCCAATTCTAGCAGAAGTCGGAAGCGCTCCAATGAGCGGCGTTTCCCGTGGCTCGTAATACAAATTGTGCCACTCCAACAGCGTAGCGTATCCCAAGGACGCATCGTCTGACGGAAGATAATTCTTCAACACCCTTCTGACTTCAAAGTCGTTAGACAACTGAAAGGTCAAAATGGGATCGTAAATGAGCTTTTGCTTTACCTTTTCGATGTAAGCCTGTGGGGTCAGGTCATCAGCGTACTTCGAATAATTGGGGATCCTTCCGCCGGCTACAATCGATTTTAAATTGAGATTGTAGCATAGTTCTTTTCGGGCCTCATATAAACGACGACCTAATCGCATACCGCGGTATTCAGGGTCAACAAAAACATCTACCCCGTATAACACATCCCCATTGGGATCGTGCGTAGTCAAAAGAGCATCGCCCGTGATCTCTTCGTAGGTGTGATGGTCTCCAAATTTATCGTAATCAACAACCACAGAAAATGCTGCGGCTATCACTTTGCCGTGATCTTCAATACAGATTTGACCATCTGGAAAGGTTTCTAGCTGCGCTTTTAGCTTGCTTTCTTGCCAAGCACCCCCAAAGTCAGGATAAACCCGATCCATAATGTCCTTTAGATGGGCGTAGTCCTCAAGACGCAAATGCCTGAGGTTTAATTTGTGTTCTGATTCTTCGATCTGGGTTAGGTCGTCCACGTGGATTCTGGGGTTTGGGGATTAAGTCCGGTATTGCGCAAAGTGAGGCGAAGCCGACTGGGGTTGCCTAATAAAACCGCGCGAAGGTACGTCATGCAACCGAAAGGGCAGCGGTTTTGTTGTCAGAATTCCTTGAATTAACCGCGAGAATCCAGAATCCTAAATAAAAAAGGCCCATCGGACTTGGGTTTCCAAATCCGACGGGCCTTAAACTCTAGCCAGTTCTACAGAACTACTATTGGCTAACTGCGCTGCTGTCTGCTGCAACGGTGGTGTCAGCAGGCTGGCTCATGTCCGTTGATTCCATGGTTTCGGTCTCCATTGTTTCTTCAGCAGGAGTTTCTTTGCTTGCGCATCCTGATAGAACAAAAGCGAACATCGATAAAACCATTAGCATGCGAATGCTTTTCATATAAGTCTCTAATTTGTGGGTGTTTGGGAGCCTGCATTGAGGGACAGGCTGGGCGAAATATAGTGCAGAGAAAGCGTATTACCATACTTTTCCTCTTGAATTTTGTATGTACAATAGATCTGAACAGCCGACAAAGCAGCATCAAAACCGCTTATGCACCGGCTTCGGCGCTTTCCCCGTCATCGTCGGCTTCCTCTCCATTTGCTCCGTCTTCATCTTCTTCGGAGGCCGCGACTTCGACAAATTGGCCATTTTGATCAAACAAAAGCTCGACGGCCATGCCTTCGTGTGACAAGAAGATTTCGTACGAGGTAACGATACCTTTCAGGGCCATTTCAGCTTTTAGGTCGGAGTAGTTGGCATAATTAGCATTCACATACTCCATTACGGAAGGCGGTAAATAAGAAAGAGCTACTATACTTTCGACTACCAAGACGTTACCGGATGCGTCGTAAACGACGGAGGACTCTACGCCGTCTAACAAGAAATCAACCTCGAAATCGGCATCTTCCATTCCCCATTCCACATCGGTAGCCGTTGCGTAGCTAGCGGAAAAAGCTGATTGCACAGCTTCAGGTACGGTTACATCTGCATGCTCTTTTTCGCTCTTTCCTTCTTCGCCCTCACAAGCCGAAAGAAATACAAGAACCAAAGTCATCAGAAGAACATTTTGGAACGCCTTCATGGTTGTTTCCTGCCTAAATTTGAATGACCGATGGGACACAAAAATAACCCTCAAATATAATGATCTTCGAAGACGCATAAATGGGTTCCGCAATGTGATTTTCTGGTTGCGATGGAATACTGATTAAAATCGTATTATGCTATTCCGTCAACATTCACGTGTCACTCCATTCGAATTCCGCCATGAAATACCTCATTCCTGTTCTTTTAGTCGGTTGCCTTTCATTGTTCGGATGTACGTCCCAACCGGAAGAACCCGCTATGTCGACGGTCGAAGATTACGCTCAAACGCCGTCCGATTGGGATGCGTATTGGGCCGAAGCCTCTAGAACCGTGCGAGAAGGGGACTTTCAAGGATATGCCAACACCTACCACAAAGATGCCGTTTTTGTGGGCGCAATGAACAACGAAAGCTATCCCATTAGTAACGCGCTTGCCGGATGGAAAGAAGGGTTTGACTTGACGGCGGCCGGCAAACAACAATCTG
>JAURGV010000242.1 GCA_030833605.1 Rhodothermales bacterium | reverse complement strand
AGCTACGACTTCACCCCCACCCTGACCCTCGGCGGCAAGTACGCCTACCGCCTGGGGCAGGCCAGCCTCGACCGTGAGCAGCGGCAGTTCTTCGACAACACTGCCCACCTGGTGGTGCTACGGGCTGACTGGCGCTTCCGCCGGCTCTGGGAAGTGACGGGCGAGGCCCGGACGCTGCAGTTGCCGGACATCGACCAGTCCAAGACCGGCTTCCTGCTGGCGGTGCACCGCCGCGTGGGCGAGCGCTTCAAGGTCGGGATCGGCTACAACTTCACGGACTTCTCGGACGACCTGACTGACCTCAACTACGACCACCAGGGCGCGTTCATCAACGTGATTGGGGTGCTTTGACCAAGAGGCCTCGGGAGTTTTTTGGCTCTGGCCTCACTGCTTAGAAAATAAGTTGGGTGACTTTCCCAAGCACGCTTAGCGCCATACGCAGCATGGGGAAAGCTTCCATGTCCCCGATCGGTCCAAACGGCAGTACGAATAAAGCCAAGGTGTATCGTGGCGTATCGCTCGATAACTTCCACTGCTCTGTAATCGCCGTGATAAAAAAAATCAACAGTACCGTTATCGCTATGAGACCTGTCCAACTGGCGTAGTCCACACCCAGAAAAAAAGTCCAAGCGGCGCAAAAGCCGCAAAAAACAGCGGATCATTTTTGGCCTTGTTTGATTTGTAAAAACTGATCAGAAATGAGTAAATTCCGGCAGTGGTTATTAGCAAAATTATCAGAGTTGAATATCCTAAGCTCGATAATCCACAGCATTGTCAGCATTACTGGTGTCCGAAAACAAGGTTTTGATAGAGGAAAATTTATTATTTACAAAGAAATTCTCGGTAAGCTTGGGGGGATCCGTAAGCGCAATAGGAACTTGTTAGATTGAATCGTAGCCGACAGGAGTGATACATAAAAAACGTTTTCTGGCCCTATGCTGTTGGCGCTTACGCCAGATTCCAGAGCGCTTTTAGCGGATCAGTGTCACTGGCCTTCATGGTAAATAACGACCATCGGAGGAATTAATATCCCGAGAAAACGACTTGCGCGGGTGGTCGGGTTAATTGTAGATACATGTCGGCCCATAGTTTAAGAAGAACTTGAGTTCATAGTGTTTTCTCAATAACAAACAGAAGATCTGTCCGCTTGGAGTCAAGTTTTCCAAAGGATGCCCAGCCAAGGATCCGCAGTATCAAGTCTGCGACGGGAAAAAATGGCCTAAAGGTCGTGTAACCATAGCTGTATTCAATCCGTACCTTTAGGCCTGTCTTTCGGCAAAAATCGTGGATACCCTCCCGGGACACGATGGGATCAAAAAATGTAGGGAATGGATCATATCCAGGCTTCCCGGCATTCTTTGAGCCCATCACTCGTTTCGCCAGTACGTGAAGGTAAAACGGCAAATGCTTGGCCAAGAAGCTATATGCGGTAGATGGATCAGGAATTCGAAGGATCAGCAATCCACCGGGTCTGAGCCACGTCGAGAAGTTCTCCAACACTTTTTCTGCTCCGCTGACGTGCTCAAGCACGTACGAGCAGTAAATGATGTCAAAGTTTTGTTCTGGGAATCTGGCTGTGACCAAGTCTCCGATAATCACTTCATCCAGATCGCCCCGATTGCTTTGTCGTTCTGTGATTGCCTGTTCAGATTGGTCTATTCCTGTAAGCGAGAAGGTTAGTCCATTTAGGTTGAGTGCCCATTTTTGCCCGCATCCAGCCTCAAGAATCTTGAGAACGCACACGGCGCGTGCGGAAAAATGCCTCTCAATAAATTGAGATAACCGGCTAACTTCTGCCTCAGAGTCCTGATGGATGCCGTAGACGATGTCGAGCGGGTGCAGGGCTTGCTTTGTCTTCAATTTGGCATGTTCCTTTGCTGTTTAACGATGACTCTAGCGCGTCTCATTAGTCTGTGAGTCCACGATTTTCGATTTTTGAAGTAATCCACCATCCCGCCATGTCGGGCCTGTGTAAGAGAGCGACTGCGACCGCAGCAGAGCCGATAGTCTTGACAGCAAATGCTCTGGAGCGGCTCGCTGAGGTCAGGGCGGAGCATGCCAAGTGCCTCAACCTCGATTTGACGGACGCAGTCGCGGGTCGTATCGAAATGTTTGTCCAAATTCTGGTAGGCCTTCGCGCTCTGATCATACGCCCAAAGCCCGGAGATCAAATTCTTTTTTTAACATTGTATGGTCATCCGGTTGACCGAAATGCAGGACGATAAAAGTGGCGCATCGTCGATGCGAGCTATACCCTCCGTTAATTTGTTGGTGACGTCGTCTTTAATTGGCTCGTCGGCATTTTTAAGTATGCCGACTGTTGCAAGTACAAGCGTGAGTGACGTTGTATTTACACAGCGAAACGTTTTATGCGTGAATTGAAGGGATGTTTGTCTCAACGATTTTGCCTTTTTAATATTGGATGAGGAAGCGCCAATCTGAACTGGTTTCGTACTCCGGGGTCGTGTTGCGGAGGTTGTTTCCTTCCATGCTGACCCGGGATACCCTGCAGCGCAGGCTCAGCAACACACGGCCAATGATAATTTTCAACGTAGCGCCATCAGTAATTTAGCAACAACTGCGTCGAGTGAATTGTTCACTCGGCGGCAGCAGCTTTTGTTTCAGCTTTGCAAACTCCTTTCTGAACAGCTTCAATCTGCGTGTTTTGCTTCGTTGCTTTTTATTTCTGAGTTGAGCGCTGCCGACAGTGTTGAGTAGGTGTACACGAGGGTAGGCTGATATTGAGCGCACAAGAACTTGCTGCCCGTGGAGACGCGTGATGGGACTCAAGTTGGGAGATCGCTACCCCGCGTGACAGGCAGTGCCGATAGTGAGTATCGAGACTAAGGGGGCCGGTGTCAGCAGAGGCGTATGAGCTCGCACCGAGCACCTCGTAGCACGTCCATGTATGCCCATACCCATTCTCCACGGTATCGGGCGACGTACAAGGGGGGCAAGGTGGCAGCGCGACGCGCGCCTTACGGAGCTATGGTCTCGTTTGGATTTGCGGCGGATTTGCGGCATAATTCAGCATGCCGCACAAGCGAATGGCTCGACGATAACTTGCTGAATTAACGGGAAAAAACTGGTCGGGGTGACAGGATTTGAACCTGCGACTCCTACGTCCCGAACGTAGTGCTCTACCAGGCTGAGCTACACCCCGTGCTGGGAGGGGAGACCGGTCAGGAGTTGCGGTTCAGTGCGAACTCCACCAAGGCCGCGAGCGAGTCGCGATAGGCCGATTCGGGTACACCGGCCAGCGCCTGGATTGCCAGGTCCGCCTCCTTTCTTGCGAGTCGGGCAGTGTAGTCGAGCCCCCCGGCCCTTTCAATTGCAGCCAGGATCGGTCCCAGCTCGACGCTGCCGCCTTCCTCGAGGGCGCGACGGATCATGGCCACTTCCTCGGCGTTGCCGTGGCGCAGGGCGTGGATCAGCGGCAGGGTCGGCTTGCCCTCGGCCAGGTCGCCGCCCAGGTTCTTGCCCATGGCGGCCGCCTCGCCCCGGTAGTCCAGCGCATCGTCCACCAGCTGGAAGGCGGTGCCCAGGTGCCGCCCGAAGGAGCGCAGCGACTCCTCCAGCGGCGAGACAGCCCCGGCCACGATGGCCCCCACCTGGGCGCCGGCCTCGAACAGGCGGGCAGTCTTT